>DASZXM010000787.1:0-14521 GCA_035546415.1 Pseudonocardiaceae bacterium | reverse complement strand
CGGCTTCGCTCCGGCGATGGTCGCCCGCGCGATCCCGGACGCGTGGCGCTACGCCGACCCTGAGGTCGTCCTGGACACGCGCATCGCGGCGGCGGCCGAGACGTTGCGCAACAACCTCCCGGGGTCGCTGCCGGTGTTGGGCGAGCTGGGTGACGTGTTGTGGGAGGCGGTCGCCGGGTGCCGCTTCGACGGGCGACCGCTGGCGGCGGCGTGGTCCCAGGTGCCCCGCCCGGACGACCCGGTGGCGGCGACCTGGCTGGCCGCCACGATCCTGCGTGAACATCGGGGTGATGGTCACGTGTTGGCCGGTGTGTCGGCCGGGTTGCGGGGGTTGGACGCGACGCTGACGTTCGTGGCGACCGGCGCGATCACGCGTGAACTGATTCAGCCGACGCGGGGGTGGAGTGATCAGGACTGGGACCAGTCGTCGCGGCGGTTGCAGGCCATGGGGGTGTTGGATCGCGGTGGCAGGTTGACGAAGTCGGGTGGTGCCTTGCGGCGGGAGGTCGAGGACATGACCGACCGGTTGGCGGCGGCGCCGGTGGAGCGGGTCGGGCAGACCGGGGTGGAACGTGCGATCGACCTGGCGAGTCCGATCAGTCGGGCGTTGATCGACGCGGGGGTCGTTCCGATTCCGAATCCGATCGGCGCGCCTCGTCCGTGAGGCGCGGGGTGACCGTTGTCAGCCGCCCCGCGCCGTCGGCCGTGGTCAGCCCAGGACGTGCTGCCACTTCTGTCGGACGTCGGCCAGGAAGGCCGGGTCGCTCTCCGCCACCTTCGGGAAGTCGGCCAAACGCTCGTACGGGCGGCAGGCGTCGATGATCGCCCTGCTGTTGTACGTCGGCGTTCCTTCCACGAACAGTGGGTCCAGTTTGCTGCCCCACGTGTGGCGCATGATCTCCACGTCCGTCGCCGGGTCGCTGCGGGTGGACATCGCCCAGATGACCTGGTCCAGGTCGGACGGGTCGATGTCGTCGTCCACGACGATCACGTAGCGGACCATGTACGCCGCCGCGGGGCACTGTGCCGCCAGGTACGCCACCTGGCGCGCGTGGCCCGGGTATCGCTGCCGCAGCGCCACCGCGATGAACAGCCGGCCGCCGCCCGCCTCGTGTGCCCACGCCGACAGGACGCCCGGCACGCCCAGCGTGACCAGTTCGTCCTGGATCATGGCCGACTTCATCACCGTCCGCATGTACGAATAGTCGTGCGGTGGGCGGCCGGGTGGGGCGCCCAGCAGGATCGGGTTGTCGCGGTGGTACAGGCGGGTGATCTCCAGTGCCAGGTTGGGGCGGCGGCGACCGGAGTAGTAGCCCGTCCACTCACCGAACGGGCCCTCGTCGCGCAGGTCGTCCGGTCGCAGCCAGCCCTCCACGGCGATCTCGCTGCCCGCCGGGATCGGCAGGCCCGTGTCCGGTCCGAGCACCACCGGCACCCGGTCGCCCAGCACCGCGCCCGCGTACTCCAGTTCCGACACGCCCGCCGGGACCTCCGTGCCGCCCAACACCAACAGCAGCGGGTCGTGTCCGAAGGAGACCGTCACCGGTGCGCGGCCGGCCTTCTCGAACCAGCGCTGGATGTTCTGCGCGCCGTGTTTGCCCGGCACCGCCGCGATCGTGGCCGACCGGCCCTCGTCCTGCACTTCCATGCGGTAACAGCCGCCGTTGTGCCTGCCGGTCTCCGGGTCGCTCGTGACCACGAAACACCCCGTGCCGACCTCACGGCCGCCGTCGTGTTCGTGCCAGCGCGGCACCGGGAAGTCCAGCAGGTTCACCCTGTCACCCGGGACCTCGTTGGCCAGCAGCGGCGCGTCCGTGACCGGCAGGATCGGATGATCCGGCGCCGCAGCCGCCCACTGGGACGGCTTGCCGCGCAACGCCGCCACCACGCCCGCGTCGTCCAGGTCGTCGCCCAGGCGCAGCGTGTGGCCAAGGCGGCGCGGTGAGCCGGTGCTGCCCGTCAACACGCGAGAGCCGTTCGGGTAGTCGACGACGTCGTCGAACAGCATCGCGGGCGGTGCCGGCAGCCGGTAGCTCAACTCGGCGATCGCGCCCAGTTCCAGATCCCAGTGCGCGCCGCGGACCGGGCGCACCTCGCCGAACCCGGAGATCACGTCCAGGAACGTCCGCAGGCTCAGCAGCGGTTCGTCGCTCATGCGGACCGCCGTTCCCGACCCTGTGCGGCCGCCGTGATCGCAGCGCGGATCTCCTGGTACGTGCCGCACCGGCAGATGTTGCCCTCCAGGTGTGCGTCGATGTCCGCCGGGCTGGGTGCCGGGTTCTCGGCCAGCAGTTCATGGCTCATCAGCACGAAACCGGGGATGCAGTAGCCGCACTGCATCGCGCCCGCCGCGACGAACCGTTCGACGACGTCGTCGTCCGCCGGCAGGCCGTCCGCCGTGGTGATCTCCGCGCCGTCGTACCGGACCGCCCTGGCCAGGCAGCTGCTCACGCTGCGGCCGGCCACCAGCACCGTGCACGCGCCGCAGGCGCCCACACCACAGCCCTCCCGGACGCTCGTGGTGTCGAACTCGCGCCGCAGCACGTCCAGCAGCAGGTCCTCCTCGGTCACCGCGACCCGCCTGCGCAGGCCGTTGACGACCAGTTCGATGTCGTGCGTCATGACGCCTCCGTCAGTGCGGTGAGGATGCGTTCCGAGGTCAGCGGCAGCGTCGTGATGCGGACGCCGACCGCGTCCCGCACCGCGTTCGCGATCGCCGGGGCCAACGGGATGATCGTCGTCTCGCCGACACCCTTCGCACCGAACGGGCCGGTGCGGTGCGGGCTCTCGATGACGATCGGCGTGAGCCGGTCGGGCATGTCCTTGATGGACGGCAGCTGGTAGTCCAGCAGCGTCCCGTTCACGATCTGGCCCTCGTCGAACACGATCTCGTCGAACAGGGCGTGCCCGATGCCCATGATCGCGGCACCGGCCAACTGCTGTTCGACGAGCGTCGGGTTGATCGCCCGGCCGACGTCGCCGGCCGCCGCGAGATGCTCGATGTGCACGCGGCCGGTCGCCGTGTCGACCGTCAACTGCACGGCCACCGCCCCGGCGAACCAGTGTTCGGTGACCTTCGGCGACTGGCCCGTCTCGTGGTCGTAGGGCACCCACGACGTGGTGAAGTTCGCCTCCGTGGTCAGCGTCGTGCCACGCGCACCGAAGTGGTCGTGCACCAGTTCGGCGATGCCGACCGTCTCCTGGGTCTGGGTGCTGACCAGGCCGTCACCGGTCAGCTTGATGTCGGTCGCCGCCACGCCGAAGCGTTCGGCGGCCAGCTCGACCAGCTTGTCCCGCATGTTCTCGGCGGCCAGCCGGACGGCGTTGCCGGTGTGGTACGTGGACCGGCTGCCGGCCGTGATCGTGTCGTACGGCGTGACGTCGGTGTCCGCGCCGACGACCCGCACCTGGCCCTCGCCCAGGCACAGCACCTCGGCCGCGATCTGCGCCATGATCGTGTCACTGCCCTGGCCCATGTCCACGGTGCTGATCATCAGCGTGGCCGACGCGTCCTGGTTGAGCTGCAGCACGGCGTTGGACACGGTCGGCGTGAGCACCGCCTTCACGCCCACCGCGACGCCGCGGCCGCGGCGCAACCGGCCCTCCTGCCGTTCGAACGGCGAGTCCCAGTCGATCGCGGACGTCACCGCGTCCAGGCAGCCGACGAAGTCGGCGCTGTGCATGGGCGTGCCGGATGCGGAGAGATCCCCTTCGCGCAACAGGTTCCGCCGCCGGAACGCCGCCGGGTCCTCACCGCGCCGTCGAGCCAGTTCGTCCACAAGGGACTCGTGCGCCCACGTCACCTGGGGCACGCCGAACCCGCGGAACGGCCCGGCCGACGGCTTGTTCGTGTAGACGCAGCGGGAGCGGACACCGACGTTGTCACACGCGTACGGCCCGGTCGCGACCATCCCGGACTTCGCCGTGATCCGCGGGCCGACATCGGCGTAGGCACCGGTGTCGTAACGGACGTCGGCGGTCGCGGACACGATCGCACCGTCCTCGTCGGCGGACATGCTGCCCGTCACGGCCACACCGTGCCGCGTGGTGAGCAGGAACGCCTCCTCCCTGGTCACCGCGATCCGCACGGCCGCGCGGAGTGTCCAGGCCAGCGCGGCCGCCAGCGGTTCCAGTCGGTCGTACATCTTCGCGCCGAAGCTGCCGCCCAGCGGTGCGGTGCGCACCCGGACGGCGTTGAGCGACAGGCCGAGCAGGTCGGCCACGGTCTGCCGGACGTAGGACGGGGTTTGCGTGGTGGACAGCATCTCCAGCCGGTCACCCTCGCACCACGCCGCGGTGTACGGCAGTTCGATCGGCACGTGCTGCGTCGGCGGGCACCAGAACTCCTCGGTCACCGTGGTGACACCGGTCTGTTCGGGGTCGCCGCGCCGCAGGTGGAACTCGTAGTTGACGTTGGTGTCCCGCTTGCCGCGCAGGTGCTTCAGGTCGCCGAACACCACCGACGGCCGCAACTCGTCGTGCACGTAGGCGACACCGTCGATCGCCGCGTCCACGTCGTGCACGGGGACCAGGTCGGTGTAGTCGACCTCGATCTCCTCGGCCGCCGCACGGGCCGCACCGATGCCGTGTGCGACAACGGCGGCCACCGGCTCGCCGACATAGCGGACGCGGTCCACGGCCAGGCACGGCTGGTCGGCGAACGCCGGGCCGGTGAACATCTGGTCACCCAGCAGGGCGTGCAGTTCGGCGCCGGTCACCACGGCGACGACACCGGGCATCGCCGCCGCGCGCCTGGTGTCGATCGCGTCGATCCGCGCGTGCGGCCGGGTGCTGCGGTGGACGGCGACGTCCAGGCAGCGCGGCA
Source organism: Pseudonocardiaceae bacterium (assembly GCA_035546415.1). GTDB lineage: Bacteria > Actinomycetota > Actinomycetes > Mycobacteriales > Pseudonocardiaceae > DATEPR01. The sequence continues at coordinate 9,696 of DASZXM010000787.1, read as the reverse complement.
CCGGCTGGTCGGCGGCGTACCGCAGTTCGCCGCGCACCCGGGCACGGCCGCCGACGCGAGCCCACCGTTCACCGACGGCGCCGGCGGCCGAAGAGCGAGCCTCGACGGTCATCCTGATGCTCCTTCCACGAACCTCGCACGGCTTCCTCGACGGCCACCAGGCCAAGGCGCCGTTTGAACTCGGCGCCGCCCCGGATGTCGGGAATCGGGTCGATCAGCGGCCCGGCAGCGTCCTTCGCCATGTCCACCACGTCGTCGACGGACGTGGTAGCCGGTGCCGTGAAGCTGGTGAACAGCGGCACGTGCGCGAGCGCACCCAGGCCGATGCGGACCTCCCGCTCCGGCCCGTCCACGACGAGCGCGGCGGCCGACGCACACGGCCAGTCGTTCACCGACAGGCTGGACAGCTTGCTGAAACACGCACCCGCCGACTCCGGTTGGCGCGGGATCTCCACGGCGGTGATCAGCTCGCCGTGCTCCACGGCGGTCTGCTGGAAGTCGACGAAGAACTCCCGCGCCGGCACGGTGCGCGTGCCCGCACTGCCGGTGATCTCGAACCGGGCGTCCAGCACGAGCAGGGCGGTCGGCGGATCGAGCCGGTAGTCGCCGTGTGCGACGTTGCCACCGACGCTCGCGGTGTTGCGGACCCGCGGGTTCGCGACGTGGCCGTACACCTCGGCGGCCAGCGGCGCGACCTGCCGCACGAGCGGGTCGGTCTCCATGCGGCGCAGGGTGACCATCGGACCGACGCGCAACCCGGTGGGCGTCTGGGTGATGTCGGCCAACCCGGGCACCAGGGCCACGTCGACGAGATCGGTCGCGAAGAGCACGCCCTGCTTGATCAGGATCTGGATGGCGGTGCCGCCGCCGTAGACCATGCTGTCGTCGCCGTCGGCCAGCAGCGCACAGGCTTCGTCGAGCGTCCGGGGCCGGTGGTATGCGGGCGCGGTCATCGGCGCCGCCCGAACAGCCGCTGCACCAACCGCCGCCACCACGACACGCGAGACCCCGTAGCGGTCCCAGGCGAGGTTCGAGTCGAGGTGCTGGCCGGGGTTCCGGCGGGGCCTGCCGGGCTTCCCGCCGAGTTGCCGGTCGGCGTTCCCGCCAAGGCTCCCGCCGGCGTTCCCACCGAGCGTCCCGACGGCGTTCCCGCCGCAGAAGCGGATGGCGCACCCGCTCCGGCTGCCGCCGAACCACCGGCCGCGCCGGCAGCACCCGATCCGCTGCCCGCGCCGGTCGGCGGCGCCGAACCCGTGGCCACCGAACCAACGGAAGTCGCCGAACCGGCGGAACTTGCCGAACCGGCGGAACTCGCCGCTGCCTTGCGGGCCGCTCGGGCGGAGCGCGCCGGCGGTGTGGCTGCCGCTGCGGCGAGGGCCGGGTTGTCCGGGCCTGGTGGGCCGCCCGCGCAGATCGCCGAGAACTGGGCGACGAACTGGCGTTCCACCTCCTGCGAGCGGCGGCGCACGATCGACTCACCCATCCGGCCGATCTTGCCCCACAGCGCGACCTCCATGCTGTAGTCCACTCGGGAGGACGTCATGTCCGTCCCCCCCGGACTGACCGCGAGCAGCGCGTCGATCTTGATGGAGCTGGCCAGTTTGCGGTCCTCGCCCTTGAGCACGGCTCGGACCTCCGACGGCTCCCGTACCTCGGTGATCTCCGCCGAGAACCCGGCGCTGAACCGGACGTGGGCGATCTCGTTCACCAGCCGGCCGCGGTAGTGCTCGCCGTCGACCCGTTCCAGTTCCGCGCAGCCGGGGATGCTGGCCCGCATGGAGTCCGGATCGAGGAAGTGGGCGAAGACCCGCGCCGGCTCGGCCGGTACGACAAAGGACGACCCTAGCTTCATACGACCACCATAGAGGACATAATGTCCTTCATGTGAGACATCCGTCCAGGATTTTTCCGCACGGGGGTCGACTACCGTGTGTGTCGAGCAGAGGGGTGACCATGAACGACGTACCCGCGGTCGTGAGTGCGGTGCGGTTGCTGGAACGGATCGCGGCGGACTGGCCCGACCCGGTCGCCTCGGGCACCCTGATCGACGAACTCGGGTTGAACCGCAGCACCTGTTACAACATCCTCGGCACGCTGCAGCGCGTCGGCTGGGTGGCCAGCAAGGGCGACCGGGCCGGTTGGTCGCTCGGGCCGCGACTGCTGGCGATGTCCAGGCTGTCGGCCGACCTGTTCGGCGACATCGTGCAGCAGGAGTTGGACGCGCTCAGCCAGCGGATCGGCTTCATCGTGTTCGCCGTGCAGAAGGCCGGCGCCGGCGAGTACACGGTGTTCGCCAAGGGAGACCGTGGCCAGGGGGTCCGGATCACGGTCGGCATCGGTGACACGTTCCCGTTCTCCGCGCCGGCGATCATGCGCGCCTTCCACGCGTGGTCCGACCAGGACGAGGTGGACCGGCTCGTCGCCCAGTACGGCGTCACCGAGTTCACGCCCGCCACCGCCACCAGTCCGGGCCTGGTGCGGGACAAACTTCGCATCGTCCGCCAGCGCGGCTACGCGACCAGCGTCCGGGAGTACGACCTGGGTCAGTCCGGCGTGTCGGCCCCGGTGTTCGACGAGCGGGGCAGGGTCACCGCCGTGATCGTGTCACTGGCGTTCTCGTCCGAACTCAACGAGTCCAACGCGGACCGCTACGGCGAGCTGATCCGCGAATGCGGTCGTCGGATCACCGAACGCTCCGGCGGCAAGGAACCGGCAGCCGAATAACTCCGCATCTGCGGAGAGGTATCTTTTCCGTGGCCGTACCGACGCTTGACGCTGCCCACGACCTCCCTTAGCGTACTGCCCACAGGACTTCTTGTCTTCTCTGTAGGACATTATCGAATTCCCGGTTGTCCGTGATCCGGTCCAATGACGGCTCGGAAGGAGACTCCGTGAACGACGTCGCCCTCGCAGGAACAGCCACATCGGCACGGTTCGGCGGGCTCGGCCGGGAGCAGTGGCGCTCACTGGTCGCCGCGAACCTCGGCTGGCTGTTCGACGGTTTCGAGACGTATGCGCTGATTCTGACCGCGGCCACGGTGCTGCGACAGCTCGGTCCGGCGGCACCGGCGAGCCAGGTCTCCTTCCTGACCGGAGCGACCATCGCGATCACGCTGCTGGGCTGGGGTGTCGGCGGCATCCTGGGCGGCGTCTTCGCCGACTACTTCGGCCGCAGGCGGGCACTGCTGCTGTCGATGCTGCTGTACGCACTGTTCACCGGGCTGACGGCCGTGTCCTGGTCGTGGGCGTCGTTCCTGGTGCTGCGCTTCATCACCGGGTTCGCGCTCGGCTCGGAGTGGGGCACGGGCACGTCGCTGGTCGCCGAGATGTGGCCGAACCACCTGCGCGCCAAGGCGGCCGGGTTCATGCAGTGCGGCCTGGGGCTGGGTTTCTTCGTCGCGTCGGCGTGCTGGTACTTCATCGGGCCGCTGGGGCCCGGCTCGTGGCGGTACATGTTCCTGATCGGCGTGCTGCCGGCACTGTTCGCGCTATGGCTGCGCCGTTCGGTTCCCGAGTCGGACCAGTGGACGCGCGCCCAGCGACAGCGCACCGAACTGCGCAGCCGGGCCGACGACGACCTCACGGCACAGGAACGCTCCTACACCCGGCTGACGCTGCGGCAGATCATGGTCGACCCGAAGCTGCGCAAGCTGACCATCCTGGGTGGACTGATGTCCATGGTCACCACGCTGGCCTGGTGGGGGATCTCCACGTGGGTGCCGGCATACGTGGGCCAAGTCGCCGCGCACACCGGCCGGTCGGCCGTGTCGTGGGCCAGTTGGGCCGGCATGATCTACAACGCCGGCGCGATCGCCGGGTACATCGCGTTCGGCTTCATCGCCGACAAGGTGGGCCGGAAACCCGCTGTGCTGCTGTACTTCGGGGCGTCACTGGTGCTCACACCGGTGCTGTTCCTGTGGACGCACAACATCGGCCTGATCGTGGTCGTCCTGGTGGTCAACGGGTTCTTCACGCTGGGCCAGTACTCGTGGATGCCGGTGTGGCTGCCCGAGTTCTACCCGACGCACCTGCGGGCCACCGGCACGGCGTTCGTGTTCAACGCTGCCCGGTTCATCGCGTTCCTCGGCCCGCTCACCGCGGGCGCGATCATCTCCCACCTCGGCGGTTACGGCATCGCGGCCACGGCGGTCGGCGGAATCTACGTGCTGGGCCTGGTCGTGGCGCCGTTCTGCCCGGAGACCCGTGGCCGGCAACTGCCGGAGTAGACCCCATCGGAGGAGTCGGATGTCAGTCCTGCGATCGACCGCTGTCCCGGCGCAGCCGGACACCGCTCGCCCTGCGGTGGCACGGATTCTCGTGTTCGCCTTCCTGGGCACCCTGTTCGACGGGGCCGAGCTGAACCTGGTCGGCTACCCGATGGCGTACATCTCGGAAAGCCTGCACGTCACCACCATCCAGATCGTGCAGGTGTCCACACTGCAGGGGTTCACGTCGATCGCGGGCGGCATCCTGTGCGGCTGGCTGGGCGACCTGATCGGCAGGCGGTGGACGTACACCGGTTCGGTGCTGGTGTTCGGCATCGCCGCGGTGCTGGGTGGTCTGGCGCCGACGTACGGCCTGTTCCTGCTGACCAGGCTGTTGGCCGGCGTGGGCATGGGTGGCCTGTTCGGGCTGTCGTTCTCGATGTTCGCGGAGTGCTGGCACACGGCCCGGCGCGGCGCGATGGGCGGGTCGATCCAGGCGATGTACTTCGTCGGCGAGATCGTCACCGAAGGGGTCGTCTACTTCTGCGCCGTGCGGTTCGGGGTGCACGAGGGCTGGCGCGTCGGCTACGTCGTGGTCGGCGTGATCACGATCGTCATCGGCCTGTGCTCGGCGTTCCTGCTGCCCGAGTCGCAGCAGTGGCTGCACTACCGGCGGGAGCTGCGCGCCGGGCGGGTGCCGGTGGAACTGCGGCAGACACGCGTGCCACTGGTGGACCTGTTCCGGCGCGGCTACGCGTGGGGCACGGTGGTGTTCATCGTGCTGGCCGCGTCGATATTCCTGACGACGAACTCGATGATCGCGTACCTGACGACGTTCCTGGTGAAGACGGAGAAGGTGCCGCTGGGCACGGCCAGCCTGATCGTCCTGCTCACCCTCGTCGTCACGTCGATCACGTACCCGGCGGTGGGCGCACTGTCGGACGTGATCAAACGCCGGTGGGCGTTCCTGGCGGCATGCCTGTTCGGCGCGGTCGGGTTCGTCTGGTTCCTGGTGTTGGTCGTCACCAAGAACGCCCACGTGACAACGGATTTCTGGAGCGAACCGACGTTCTGGGCGCTGATGATGTGTGCCGGCGCGGCGGGCGGCTTCGGCGTCATCGGCGTGTGGATGGCGGAGTTCTTCCCGACACGGACGCGATCCAGCGGCAGCAATCTCAGCTACTACGCGGGTCGCGGCCTGGGCGCCGGGTTGTTCCCGCTGGTGGCCCTGTCGCTGGCCGGGAGCGTCCCGCTGGCACTGGCGCTGGGCGTCGTCGGCCCGGTCGTGGGCGCGGTGTTCGCACTGGTCGCACCGGACTCGACGGGCAGGCGCATCCAGGCCGTCGAGTAGTCAGACACGGGCCAGGTAGCCGGGGCCGACCCACGCGACCGGGTCGACGTCCAGCCACGGCGCCACCGCGACGGCCGTGGGCGTGACCCCGGCGAAGGCCATGACGTCCCGGTGCAGGTGGGACTGGTCGGCGTAGCCGCACTCCGCCGCCACGGTCGCGGCGGAGTGCCCGGCGGCGAGGCGGTGCGCCGCCTCGTCGAAGCGGATCAGCGAAGCCGCGTACTTGGGTGTGAGGCCGATCTGCGACCGGAACCGGGACCACAGCCGCTTGCGGCTCCAGCCGGTGTCGGCGGCCAGTTCGGCCACCCGGACACGGCCGCGGCTGTGCACGAGGCGCCGCCAGGCACGGGCGACCTCCGGGTCGACCGCCCGGCCCGACTCGTGCCGCGCGCCCAGCACGGTCTCCACGATCGCGAACCGTTCGTCCCACGACGCGGCGGCGCGCAGCCGCTCCTTCAGGCACGCCGCGTCACCGCCCCACAGCCCGTCGAGAGTGACCACCGCGGGGCCGACCGGGACACCCAGCGCCGCGTGCGCGACCACCGGTGACAGCCGCACCTGGAGGCACTCGATGGCCCGGCCACGACCACGGACGACCGCGCCGGGTGCGAGCCCGGCGACGACACTGCCGCGCTGCGGGTCGCCGCCCGCGCCGGCGACGAACAGCCCGTCGCCGAAGTCGACGAACACGGTGACAGCGGGGTACGGGACAACACTCATCTCGACGAGATCCGGGGAGCTGGCCCGGAATCCGGCCATCGCGACACCCGGCAGCCTGCCGGGCCGGGAGGGCGTGGCGATGTCCGCTACCGCGATGGTGTCCCGGATGGACCCGGCGGATCGCATACGGCCAGGCTACGCGATCCGACGTCGCCACCGGAGAAACGGGACGGCCCCGGCGAACTCCAGCAGCAACGCGCCCGTCGCACCCGGGTACTGCGGCATCGGCGTGTGCCCGGCGTCGCGCGCAGGACCCGGAAGGCGCCCGTCGGCGGCGGGACCACCGGTTCCCACCGGGCCGGCGGCGCCGCGGCGTTGCCCAGCAGCACGCCGCGCCGGGGGCGCCGTGCTGAACGATGGGCGTCGCGCGACCGCCGCGTCGGTGGCTTGGGGAAATGTCCCCCGCTAGGGCGTGCCGATGCGCAGCGGCAGCGTCCTCGGCCCGCGGATCTGGCCGGTCGACCACCGGACCGCGTCCGGGTCGGCCAGGGTGAACTCCGGGATGCGGCGCAGCCACACGTCCAGCGCCACCCGCAGTTCCATCCGCGCCAGGTGCGATCCGATGCACCGGTGGATGCCCAGCCCGAACGCGGCGTGCCGGTTGACCTGGCGGTCGATCACGACCTCCCCGGCGCGGTCGAAGTGGTCGGGGTCGCGGTTGGCGGCCGGGAAGGACAGCAGGATCCAGTCGTCCGCCTTCATGTCCACGCCACGCCAGTGCATGTCGTCCCGGACCAACCGGGCCATCGTCACCGGCGCGTACGCCCGCAGGAACTCCTCCATGGCCGTGGGCAGCAACTCGGGCTCGGCGGCGAGCCTGCGACGGTCGGCCGGGTTGCCGGCCAGGTGCCACAGCGATGCCCCGATGGCGCTCCACGTCGTGTCGATGCCGGCGATCAGCAGCAGCGCCATCGTGCCGGCCACGTGCGTGGGTTGCAGCTTCTGGCCGTACAGCTCGGCGTCGATCAGGTACGACGTCAGGTCGTCGCGCGGGTGCGCCACGTGGTCCCGGATCTGGTCCAGCAGGTAGTCGAACAGCTCGTCCGAGCGTTCCGCGCGTTCGTCCGGCGGCAGGTTGACCGCTTCCAGCGCATCGTCGACGAACTTCCGGAAACGCGGGCCGTCCTCGGCCGGGAACCCCAGCATGTCGGCGATCACCCGCACCGGGATGTGCTGCACGTACTCGGGCACCGCGTCCACGACGTCCCCGGAGAACCCGTCGACCAGCCCCTCACAGAACGCCCGGGTCGCCGGTTCCAGTCGGCTCACGGCCGACTTGGTGAACGCCGGCAGCAGCAGTTTCCGAGCGTCGTGGTGGAACGGCGGGTCCGACGAGATCGGTGGCACCGCACCGACCGGGGCCACGTCCAGCGGCGGGCGGACGTTGCTGACGATGATCGCGCGGGACGAGAAGCGGTCCGTGTCGTAGGCGATCGCGGCGACGTCGTCGAAGCGGGTCGGCAGCCAGCCACCGCCGAACCGTTCGGTGTGCGCGATGGGACACCGCCGGCGCAGGTCGTCCTGGACGGTGTACGGGTCGGCCGCCCATTCCGGTTCGGTGTGCGAGAAGTCCGTCGCCCAGTCGGACACCGGACCGGTGACGGCCTCGTTCCTGGTCAGTGTCGCGGGATCGCTGCGCATGTCCCGGAAGTCATGGGCGAACCGGTCCTCGGTCATCACGACACCTCCGTGCTGATCGCCGACTCGGGGCAGTTGGCCACGGCGAGCCGGGCGTCGTCCTCCCGGCCCGCCGGTACGACTCCGTCGCCGACGAGCGTCGCGTAGCCCTCGTCGTCCTCGCCGAACAGGTCGGGAGCCAGGTCGTAGCAGCGACCGTGGCCCTGGCAGCGTTCGTTGTCGATGCGCAGTCTCATGGCGCCACTCCTCGCGTTGTCGGGGCAAGAGCCGCGACGAGCCGGGCGAGGAACCCCGCCCACTCCCGGTCGTCGACGTCGTTGAGGTCCGGGGTCAGCAGTGCCGTGCCCAGTCCGATGGACAGGCAGAAGTGCGCCACCGCACTGGGCGGCAGGTCCGGGTCGAGTTCGCCGCGCTCCTGGCCCTCGCGCACCAGGTCGGCCAGCCAGTCGACGCGTTCGGCGATGTAGTCCCGCATCGGGGCGGCCACGTCGGCGTCCCGGCGGGCGGCGACCAGCGCCTCGATCACCAGGTAGCCCTCTGGTTCGCGGCGGTGGCGCAGCGAGCGGCCCGTCTCCAGCAGCAGGTCGGCGATGGACCGGGTGGGGTGCGCCGAGACCAGTTCGGCGAGCAGTTGGCGGCCGTGCGCGCGCAGTGCACCGACCAGCAGCTGCGCCTTGGACGTGAAGTGCGCGTACATCGCGCCGTTGCTCAGGCCCGCTTCGGCGGCGATGTCGGACACGCGCGTGCCGTCGTAGCCGCGCCGCGCGAAGACGTCCGCGGCGGCGCGCAGCAACCGCTGTCGCGTGACAGCGGCCGTCGCTCCCGGAGTGCGACCCACGTCACGAATTAAACGACCATTCAATTCCGGGGTCAAGACGAGCGGCGGCCACCTGCGCCGTACTCGTCACGGGAGGGGTCAGACGTACAGGCGGCGACTCGTCGCGGCGCGCAGCGCCCACAGGATGGTGGACAGCGCCGGCAGCCACCGGTGGTCGGGCCGGGGCACGACCGCCCAGGACGCCCGGTACGTGCCGTTGTTGGTGGGCGGCAACGGAATCGTCTCGCCGCGCTGCACGACGACGGCACCGGTCCGCTGCAGTGTCTCGGCCTCGACGATGGTGTCGGCCTCGGCGAGGAACACCAGCCACGGGTCGGGCCGCATCACGCGCACCACCGGCCCGTCGCTGCCGGCCTGGGCCAGCAGTCGCAGCACCGCCTCGCCGACGCGCTGGCGCATCTCCACCCCGCAGAAGCCGGACGTGGTCTCCAGCAGCACCGACGAGCCCACCACGCGGATCGGCCACCCCCACGCCTTGGGCACCACGCCGGAAGCACCCGCGACGGCACCACCCACAACGGCAGCACCGCGCACCTGCTCCGGGACGTCACCGGCATTCCGGGCCACAATGTCGACCGACTGCATGATCACGCCTCCACGGTGAGACTGCATCTCAGGTCTTCAATACTGGGTATCATCGCATCGGGCGATACGACACCACATGTGGCCCGCATCACATTCAGGAGGGGCGCGTCATGGCCGAACGGCCGGTCAAACACCGTCTGACCGAGGCGGCGTTCGCGCTGTTCGAGCAGCACGGCTACGAACACACCACCGTCGACGACATCGCCGAGCACGCCGGTGTCAGCCGGGCGACGTTCTTCCGCACGTTCCGCTCCAAGGAAGACGTGATCTTCCCCGACCACGACGAGATGCTCCGTGCCGTGGACGCCCGACTGGCCGGGTCGACGCAGCAGACCGCGCTGGTCGCCGTCGCCGAGGCC
>DASZXM010000786.1:0-4154 GCA_035546415.1 Pseudonocardiaceae bacterium | reverse complement strand
GCTTCTCCCACTGCACCAGCACGACCGCCGACTGCGCCCACGACTCCAGCAGCAGGCCGAACGGGTACGCGAAGTCCGACGCCTCCCGGTAGCACGGCTCGACCGCCGTCACCGCCTTGTACCCGGTCAGCGACACGCCGGGCACGACGTCGGCCACCCGGTCCACCAGCAGCACCGGATACCGGTGCGGAATGATCCGGGTGATCTCCGCGACGCCGGTCATGACGCGAACCGCAGTCGGAAGTCGGCCACCGGACCGTCCTTCGTGGACACCGATGCGACGCACAACCCGCCGTCCCACGCGGTGTCCACGGACAGCACGTCCCCGGGCCGCACGGGCCGGGCGAACTTCGCCCGCTCCAGCCCGGCGAACGTCAGGCCGGGCCGCCGCACCAGCTTGAGCACGTGCTCCAGCAGGAACAGCCCGGGCAGGATCGGGAACCCCGGATAATGGCCTTCGAACACCGGGTCGGCCGGGTCCACGAGGATGTTCATGGCCGCCCCAGTAGCGCGCAGCCCACGGTGCCGTCCCGGTCGATCCCGGTGACCAGCGCCAGTGATCCGGACGGCGACCGTTCCAGCACCGCCAGCGCGGCGGCCATGTGCAGGCCGGTCGCGGCCGCCGACGTGTCGCCGAACAGGGAACGCCCGTGGACGAACCGGGCCGCCGGCAGGTCGAGTGCGGCTTCCTCGTCCGCACCCAGCGGCGCGACGACCGCGACGTCCCGCGCCGCGACACCCGCCGACACCAGCGCACCGCGCACGCACGACGCCAGCGCCGGACCGGCGTCGGCGGCATCGCCGTACGCGCCGAACCGGGTGCCCAGCACCCGCGCGACGGCCGTGCGGCCGGCCGCGGCTGCCGACTCGGCCGACTCCAGCAGGAACACCGCGCCACCCTCGCCCAGCGGCGTGCGGGTGCCGGTGTGCCACTCCAGCCACGCCCGCTGCTCCGAGTACTCCTCGGCCGCGCCGCACAGCACGCGGTCGCAGCGGCCGGCCCGGTAGATCCGCACCGCGTAGCTCAGGGCGAGCAGACCGGTCAGCCAGCCGCCGGCGATCGTCGTGTTCGGTCCCTTGATGCCGTGCCAGATCGCGCTCTGCCCGGCGGCCTTGTTCATCACGGTGTTCGGGAACCGCGCCGGGTCGACGTGGAACGGCTTGTCGCCGGTGAGCGAGTCCCGGGTGAAGTCCATGATGCTCTGCACGCTGCCCGACCCGGTGCCCAGCACCAGGCCGAGCCGGGACGGGTCGGCCGTGACCGAAGGACCGCAGTCGGCGAGCAACTGCCCGACGGTGGACACGGCCAGCGCCGTGACCCGGTCCATCGATCGGGTTCCCTTGCGGCCCAACGCTTCCGCCGCGCTGAACCCGGGCACCAGCGCGGCCTCGGTGAACGGCCCCGCCGTGTCCAGGCCGGCCAGGCCGGACCGGCCGGCCAGCACGCCCGCCGTGCACTCGGCGCGGCCGACGCCCAGCCCGGACAGCGCCGACCAGCCGGTGCACACCAGCTCGGCGACGGCCGGATCGGTGGTGGCCGGGTCGGCGGCTGCGTCGGCGACGAGACCGGTCATGACCGGCCCCGGCCCGCGATCGCTCCCGCCTTGCCGGTCAGGGCGTCGGTGAGACGGTCGTCGAACCGCACCAGGCTCCAGTCCCTGCGGTTCTCGATGACGGCCCAGCCGTGCGTGATCTTGCCGGTCGACGTGGGCACCAGCATCCCGTCGCGCAGCACGTACGTGTCCTGGCGGGCGGTCACCGTGTAGCGCTTGAAGACGTCCTCCACGGTGAAGATCGTGAACAGCGTCTCCTCCATGTTGGCCTCGTCCAGGATCGTGATCTTCGAGTGCGGCACGACCGGGATCCAGTTCTGCTCGTCCAGCAGCGTCTTGATGGACGCGCCACGGTCCTCCAGGAAGAGATCCACGATCTCCTCCATGTTGCGCAGGTAGCCCGACATCTGCACGCGTTCGGTGAAGTGGCAGTAGAAGTACGGCATCCGCCACGCCCACCCGAACGCGTTGCGGCCGGCCGTCAGCAGGTCCAGCGGGTCGGCGTCGCCGACCGGGATCGGCTCGGCGCCCGAGCCCAGCTTCGGCACGACGTGCGCGGCCAGGTCGGCCGGGGCCTGCTCGGCCGGGAAGCCGCGCGGGTCGAGGCGCAGCGCCACCGACACCTTCGACTTCACGGCCAGCACGTCACCCTCGCGGACGATGTCCACGGCCAGCCGGATCTCCTTGCCCGACGCCGGCAGCGGCCGGACCGTCGCGACGGCCACGTCGTCGATGTGGAACGCGGTGAGGATCTTCGTGTCGATCTCGGTGATGTCGGTGCACAGGCCGTAGCGCTCGTACAGCGTGCCTGCCGGGTAACCGCGCTGCCGCAGGTGGTCCAGCACGGCTTCCTCGACGAGGTAGTTGACGTGCTTGAAGCCGATCCAGGTGCAGATGTTGGAACCCTCGTACCGGGGCCGGACGGGCACCTGGGTGGAACCGTCAGCGGCGGGGGTGGCTGTCTGGCTCACGTCAACTCCCAATGAGATGCAGGAACAGTGGCGAGGAACTCGTTGACAACAGAGGCGAACCGGTCCGGCTGCTCCACCATCGGGAAGTGGCCGGCCGCTTCGAACGCGGCGAACCGACCGCACGGCAGGGCCGACGCCATGGCCCGCACGTCGGCGATCCGTGCCGCGATGTCGGTCGCACCGCCGATCACCAGCGCCGGCGTGCGGATCGCGGCGAGGTCGAGGAACGGCGAACGCAGGTAGGTCTCGAAGAACCGCATCCATCCGTACGGCCCGGTCTGGTCGCGCAGGCGCATCGCCATCCAGGTGCGGTGCGCCTCCGAGTACCGCCCGGTGTCGCCGACGCGCAGCGCCTCGACGAACGTGCGGTGGAAGTCGTTGAGGTAGTACGTGATCGTGGTCCAGTCGAAGTCGCGCGGACTGGGCCGGTAGAACGGGCTGACCAGGACGGCAGGCCGGGGGCGGATCAGGCCCCGGGCCAGCGCCTCCGCCGTCAGGTTGGCGGCGTAGGAGTGTGCGACGACCGCGTCGAACCGGTCCTCGACGGCGGCCGTGAGGATCGCGACCGGGTCGGCCGTGTGGCTCCAGTCGCTGCCGGCCAGGGTGCCCTGCCACGGCAGCTCCACGTCCCACAGTTCCAGCCGGTCGTCGGCGCGCTCGGCGAAGCGCTCCCACACCGACGGCTTGCCGCCCAGCCCGTGCAGCAGCAGCACCCGCACGGGGTGCTCGGCACGGACCGACCGGCACAGCCGTGCCCGGGGCATCGGGTCGCCCATCACTACACGCCGTCCAGGCGGCCCAGGATCAGCACCGCGTTGTTCCCCGCGAACGCGAGCGCGTTGTTCTGCACGATCCGCACGTCCGCCTTGCGGGCGGCGTTGGGCACGCAGTCCAGACCGCACTCCGGGTCGGTCTCGTGGTGGTTGATGGTGGGCGGGATGAAGCCCTCGGTGATCGCCAGCGCGCACGCCGCGGACGCCAGCGCGCTGGCCGCGCCCATGGTGTGGCCGACCATGGACTTGATGGAGATGGTGGGCGGCGGGTCTTCGAACACCTGGCGGATCGCGCCCACCTCGGTGACGTCGTTGGCGTGCGTACCGGTGCCGTGCGCGGAGATGAAGTCGATGTCCTCCGGTTTCACACCCGCGTTGCCGTGCGCCAGTTGGATGCACCGGGCCAGGCTGTCCTGGTCGGGTGCGACCGGGTGGTGCGCGTCGCAGTTGAGGCCGTAGCCCAGCACCTCGGCGTAGATCCGCGCGCCGCGGGCACGGGCCGACTCCAGGCTCTCCATGACGAGGATCCCGGCGCCCTCCCCGGTGAGGATGCCCTTGCGGTCCTTGTCGAACGGCTGGCAGACCTCCGGCGCGATCGTGCCCAGCCGGTAGAAGCCGGTGAACGTCTTGCGGCACACGGCGTCCGCACCGCCGCACAGTGCCACGTCGACGTCACCGGCGCGGATCGCGTCGAAGCCGTAGCCGATGGCGTAGTTGCCCGCCGCGCACGCGGTCGGGATGGTGACGGCCTCCACATCGGTCAGCGCCAGCTCGCGCACCACACTGCTGGACAGCCGTCCGGCCGTGGATCGACGGGCCACCACCGGGTCCAGTGCTTCCGGCCCGTCGGTGAGCTG
>DASZXM010000785.1:0-22420 GCA_035546415.1 Pseudonocardiaceae bacterium | reverse complement strand
TCTCCCGACTGATCGAGCCCCGCCGACTCGGTCCAGGTCACCGACCTGCCGGGCGGCTCCGTCGCGCCCACCACATCGGGCGCGGCCGCGTGTCCATCGCGCATCCATCCCCCAGCCCGGGTGGCCGCCTGCCCCCGACGCCTCGCGTCCGGCCGCCCGATCCCCTCCCTACCAAGGGAACACGAGAGGAGAATCCATGCACACCTGGGTACGGCGTGGTTTGCAGACCGCGCTCGTCACCGGTGGTCTGCTGATGCTCGGCACGGGCATCGCGTCAGCGGACGAGAACGTCAACCCGGACCAGCCGCCGAGCCCCGTCGACGCCGGCGTCTCGGTCCCGGTCAACACCGACCACAACGCGATCGGCACGCCGTTCGGCCAGTACGACGCGCCGTCCGTGCACCGCGACATCAGCACCGGTGACGTGACCGGCGCCGCCGCCCGCAAGGTCGGCGCGCAGGCACTGCCGACGAACCGGTCGCTGCCGACCGGTTCGCTGCCCACGGGCTCGCTGCCCACCGGCTCCGTCGGCGCCGTGGCCGGCCAGGCCAACCCGCTGGTGCGTCAGGCGCAGCCGGCGCTGCAGAACGCGGGCGGCCACGACCTGTTCCGTGGCAACAAGGTTGTCGTGAACGCCGTCGTGCCGGTACAGATCTGCGGCAACGCGGTCGCCGTCGGCGGTGACGCGCACGAGAGCGCCGCGTGCAGCCAGGTCGCCGGCCACCGGCAGCCGATCACCACGTCCGGCCGCGGCCAGGTGCTGGGCGGCAACGTCGTCGCCGTCAACCCGGCCGTCCCGGTGCAGGTCACCGGCAACGCGGTCGGCGCGATCGGCAACGCCTTCGCGCACAGCGTCGCCGGGCAGAGTGCCACCACGGGTGGTGACATCCGCACCACCGGCCGGGACGGCGTCGTGTCCGGCACCATCGCGGCCGTGCAGTGGGGGACCCCGGTGCAGGTCGCGGACAACGGCGTCGCCGGCATCGGCCGCGCCTACGCCGACTCGGCGTCCGAGTCCGACGCGACGTCGCCGGGTTCGCTGCGCACCAGCGGCAACAACGGCACCGGGTCCGGCACGGTCGGCGGTGTCCCGGTGGCCGTGCCGTTCCAGGTGGACGGCAACGGGATCGCGGGCGCCGGCAACGCCGGGTCGCAGTCGATGACCACCAGCAACGCGACCGCCGGCAGTACCAACGCGCACAACATCGGCCTGTGGGGTCACCCGACGTGGGTGATGACCGAGGGCGACCCGGCGACCCTGTCCGGGAACGTGGCGCAGCCGCAGGTGTCCGGCCCGGTGTCGGTGGACGACAACGCCGGCAGCGCGATCGGCAACACGACGGCCAGCAGCACCAACAACAGCACGGACACCGCCGGTGGCCTGACCAGCACCACGGGCAACGGTTCGGTCGGGTCGGGCAACGTCGCCGACGCGCCCGTCGCGCTGCCCAGCAACGGTGCCGGCAACGGTGTCGCGGCGATCGGCAACGCGGCCGCCGACCACACCAACAACGTCAGCTCCACCGCCGGTGGGGACACACTGACCAACGGCGATCACTCGGTGCTGTCCGCGAACACCGCGAACGTGCCGCCGGTCGGTGCGCCGGGTGTGTGCGGTGAGTCGGTGGGTGCCGCGGGCGGCACCAACGGCTCGTGTGACAACAACACCACCGCCACCACCGGTGGGTACGACGGCACCACGGGCAACAGCGCCGTGGTGTCCGGCAACGAGGGCCAGGTCCCGGTGGCGCTCCCGGTCGGCGGGTCGGGCACCGCGGGCGGTGTGCTCACCAACTCGTCGGCCAGCAGCGGTGGCTCGTCGAGCTACACGTCCGGCGGCGAGGGCAACACCAACGACGACAACGGCACGCTCACCAGCAACATGGTCAGCACCCCCACGGCGCTGCCGGCCCAGGTGATGGGTGACGCGGCGAACGTGGGTGGCATCTCCGACGTCACCACCGACGACGACACCACGACGACGGCGGGTGGCCCGGCCAACGCGACCGGCCACAACGCGACCGGCGCCGGCAACATCGTGTTCGTTCCCACGTCGGCACCGAGCCAGGTGTTCGGCAGCTCGGACACGGTGGTCGGCAACGGCAGCACCGTCACGTCGGCCAGTTCGCTGTCCAAGGCGGGCGGTTGGGCGCACTCCGACGGCAGCGGCGGCAGCGTGTCCGGCAACATCGCCCAGGTGTCGGCGCAGCCGGTGGACCAGGTGTTCGGCGAGGCCGGTTCGGCGGTGGGCCTGTCCGGTGCCAACACGGGCAACGAGCTGGACTCGACGGCCGGTGGCGACACCACGACCAACGGCGACTACGGCGCACTGGCGGGCAACGCGGTCGCCGTGCCGGCGTCCGTGACCGACCAGGTGTTCGGTGACGCGGTCGCGGCCGGTTCGCAGGCGTACGGCAACGGCACCAGCGACTCGCAGCTGAACAACGGCGGCCAGGTCGTCAGCTCCGGCCACCACGGTTCGGGCTCGGGCAACGTGCTGACCGTGCCCGCCGACGTCGACCCCGACGTGTTCGGTGACGCCGTTTCGGCGGTGGGCAACGCGGAGGGTGTCGCGGACAACAACCGGGTGATCAACAACGGCGGTGACAGCTTCACCGACGGTGGCGGCCCGCTGGACGCGTACAACTTCAACTGGCCGGTGGGTGCGGACCTCGACGTGATCGACGCGCCGGTGCCGGTGCTGGGCCGGTCGACGACGATGGTCGAGGACAACAGCATCGTCAACAACGGCTACGACACGGTGGAGGACTCCACCATGGCGTTGCCGGGCGGCTTCGGCGGCCAGATGGGCTACGGCGCCAGCACGCCGGACTTCCCGCAGCTGCCGGACGAGGCCGTGTTGGCGGACGTGCCGCAGCTGCCGTCGTTCGACGGTGTGGCCCCGTCGCCAACGGGTCCTCAGACGCAGGCCGCGCAGGCCGCCCCGGCGGCTCCCGGCCTGCCGGGCCTGCCGCAGGTGCCGTCCGTGCCGCTGGCGCAGGGCGCGCTGGGCAAGGCCGGTCACCTGCCGGTCGGGCAGGTGGAGTCGAAGCCGGTGGCGGACGTGCAGGGCGTGAAGTCCCTGACGAACACCGGTGGTGAGATGGCCGGCGTGCGGGGCGTGACCGGGATCACCGGCGTGCTGCCGGTGGCGCACGGGTTGTTCCCGAACGTCTGACCGCCTGCGGTGACAGCGGCCCGGGACCGAGTGTCCCGGGCCGCTTCTCATGTCCGGGCAGCGGTGACGATGCCGTCGATGACGCGCCGGATGCGGTCGGCGGCGCCGTGCGGGTCGGGCATGCCGGCGTCCAGCCAGGCGATCACGGCCTCGATGGTGACGGTCGGGATGAGCTGGCACGCCCAGTCGGCCAGCTTCCGGTCCGGAATGGACGGACCGAGGTACTGCTTGGCGATGTCGAAGCCGCGGCCCTGCATGCGATCGGTCTCGGCGCGGAACTCGGGTTCCCGGGCGGCGTGGTGGAACAGCAGCCGGAAGCCGGCCGGTTCGGCGGCGGCGACGTCGAGCATCGCCCGGATGCTGAAGTGGTCGTAGTCGGGCGCGCCGGTCGCGGTGTTCAGCATCTCCCGCATGCGGTCCAGGACGGCCTGGTAGAGCGCCTGTTTCGACTCGAAGTGGGTGTAGACGACCATGCGCGTGACACCGGCCTCGGCGGCGACGTCGTCCAGGCTGGTGGCGGCGAAGCCGGACCGTGCGAAGGCCGCGGTCGCGGCGCGCAGGATCTGCTCGCGTCGCTCGGCCCGGGGCAGCCGTCGGGCGGTGTTCGGGGTCGCCATGCGTGTCAGTGTCCCCCACCGTTAACTTGACAGCGAGGTATATACAGCCAAGTATACTTGCATGACGGACATGCCCACACTGCCGTTCGACCGGCCCGACGTGCTGACGCTGGCGCCGACGATGCGGGAGCTACAGGAGTCGGGGCCGATCGTGCGGGTGCGGACGGCCGCTGGGGACGAGGCCTGGCTGGTGACGCGGTACGACGAGGTCAAGACGTTGTTCGCGGACCCGAGGTTGGGCCGGACGCACCCGAAGCCGGACGAGGCGGCGAAGGTGTCCGAGTCGGCGCTGCTGGGCGGCGCGCACGACGGGTACGACACCGAGGACGCCGACCACGCGCGGATGCGGTCCCGGCTGGTGCCACGGTTCTCCGCGCGGCGGATGCGGCTGCTGAAACCGCGGGTCGAGGCGATGGTCGACACGCTGCTGGACGGCTTGGCCGACCTGGAGCAACCGGCGAACCTGCACGAGGCGCTGTCGTTCCCGCTGCCGGTGCTGGTGATCTGCGAACTGCTCGGGGTGCCGTTCGCCGACCGCGAGTACTTCCGCGGCCTGTCCACCGCCATGGCCGACCTGCACGACCACGACCGGTCGGCGTCGGCGTTCCAGGAGCTGACCGACTACGTGCGGGACCTGGTGCGCCGCAAGCGGATCGAGCCGGGCAATGACATGCTGACCGAACTGCCCGAGATCGAGGACGGCGGGCTGTCCGACGACGAGGTCGCCGGGCTGGGCGCCGTCGTGCTGTTCGCCGGCCACGAGACCACCGTGGTGCGCATCGACCTGGGGACGGTGCTGTTCGCCGCCAACCCCGATCAGATCGACCTGCTGCTGCGCGATCCCGGGCGGGTGCCGGCGGCCGTCGAGGAGGTGCTGCGGCTGTCCACCGGTGGCGGCGGGACAGGCCTGCCGCGGTACGCGCGGACGGACATCGACGTGGGCGGCGTGACCATCCGGCGGGGCGAGGCCGTGCTGCTGGCCGTGGGTGCCGCCAACCAGGACGAGGGGGCGTTCCCGGACGCCGACCGGATGGACGTCGCCCGCGACCACCCGAACCCGCACGTGGCGTTCGGGCACGGCGCCCGGTACTGCATCGGCGCGGCCCTGGCCCGGATCGAGCTGACGGCCGTCTTCGAACGGCTCTTCGTGCGGTTCCCCCGGTTGCGGCTGGCCGTGCCGGTGCGCGAACTGGAATGGCGCAAGCACCTGCTGACCGGCGGTTTCGCCGACGTGCCCGTGACCTGGTGACGCGGGGCGCCCTGTCCCGCCTACAGCGGGTTGTGCACGCCCAGCGGGGCCGTCGTGAACGGGCCGCCCATGTACTCCGGGCCCTCCGTGGCCGGCTCGCCCTTCGCCAGCAGTTCCGCGGCGAACTTCTCGGCGTTGTCCAGCGACCGGTAGCCCAGTTCCTCCGCCTCGGTCAGCGACACGACCCGGCGGGTGTTGTCCGAGACGCCCCAGATGATCCGGTAACCGGGGTTCGGGGCCGTCAGGCACGCGTCGAACAGCCGGCCGCCGTCGTCCGGCGACAGCCACGTGGACAGGCCCCGCACGTCCCACGGCTGCTCGAAGCACGAGCCGATGCGCACGCAGATCACGTCCATCGCGAACCGGTGGTGGTAGAGCGCGCCGAGCGCCTCGATCGCCGCCTTGCTGACGCCGTAGTACGTGTCCGGGCGGGGCGAGGAGTCCGCGCGGAGGCCGTCCGGGCCGTCCTCGCCGACCACGCGGAAGCCGGCCGCGTGGTTGCTGGACGCCAGGATCACCCGGGTCGTGCCGGCCGCCCTGGCCGCCTCCAGCACGTTGTGGGTGCCGTCGATGTTGGTGGACACGATGTTGTCCCACGTGTCCTCGCGGGACTGGCCGCCCAGGTGCAGCACCGCGTCGACACCGTCGAACGCCGAGGCGAGCACGTCGGTGTCGTTGATCGAACCGGTGATCACCTCCACCCGTTCGTCCGGTCCGGCCGGCGTGGGCGGGTTGATGTCCAGCAACCGCAGGGACCTGCCCGGCTTCGCCAGCCGGGTGCGCATGAACCGGCCCACCACACCGGACGCACCGGTGATCAGAACCCGCTGTTCGGTCAACGAAGATCGTCCTCTCTTGCCGTGTGTCGTCAACTAGCGGATGCCGGCTCGCCGCAGGCGCTGACTGAGGTCGTCGGCTACTTGCGCCAACAGTTCGCCGACTCGGCGGGACTCGGCGTCGGTTGCCTGGTCGTCCGGCATCGAACAGCTCAGTGCGTCGGTTGCCGGGATTCGGTAGGGGACGACAGCGGCCGAGCAGGCCACACCCGGTGTGCCCTCCTCGTGTTCGGTGGCATAGCCGCGCTCCCGGATCGCGGCCAGTTCGGCGCGCAGCGCCTCGCGGGACGTGATCGTGTGGTCGGTGAGCGCGGGCAGGACGGGGGGTAGCAGGTCGGCGAGTTCGTCCTCGGTCAGCTCGGCGAGCAGGGCCTTGCCCAGGGACGTCGCGTAGGCGGGCAGGGTGCGGCCGACGCGGGACACCAGGTGCAGCGAGTGGCGGGACTCCCTGGTCTCCAGGTAGACCACGTCCGCGCCGCACAGCCGCGCGTAGTGCGCGGTGAAGCCGGTCTGTTCCCGGATGCGCTCCAGGGCCTCGGTCGCGTACGGCATCGCCGGGTCGCGGTCCAGGTAGGCCGTGCCGGCGATCAGCGCGCGCACGCCGAGGCGGAACCGGGTGCCGCCGGTGTCCGTCTCGATCCAGCCCGCGTCGCGCAGCGTGCGCAGCAGGCCGTGCAGGCTGGAGCGGGGGAAACCGGTGCGGGTGTGCAGGTCGGCCAGTGAGGTCCACGCGGGATTCGCGGCGAACGTCTCCAACAGGTCGATCGTGCGCCGGGCCGACTTCACGCCGGTGCCCGACTCCTCCGTCGTCGATTCCTCGGGCTTGCTGGTCTCGTCGTGGATGGCCCGCACCGCCGCTCGTCTTGCCGCCATGTGGCTCCCTCGACCTCGTCCCGGCCGGCCCGTTCGGTGCCGCACCCGATGATGGCCCCGTTCGGGGCGTTGACACGTGTGAGACACCACACTAACTTCTCGAACAAGTTTCCTCTACTTGATGTCAGTTCAACCCCATGTCATCGTTCCTGTATATGAACAGCGTCGACACCAACGATGAGAGAGCGTGACATGACCCGGTACCCGACCGAACTGTCCGGCCTGCTCGCCTTCCCGCTCACCCCGTTCACCGACACGCTCGACCTCGACCTCGACGTGTTCGGTGACCAGGTCGAGGCACATCTGGAAGCGGGTGCGGGCGCCGTGTTCGTGGCCTGCGGTACCGGTGAGTTCAGCTCGCTCGCGCCCCACGAGGTGCGCGCCGTGCTAAGGCGCGCCCGCGACGTGGTGGCCGGGCGGGTCCCCGTCTTGGTTGGCGCCGGTGGCGGGCCGGAGCTGGCCAGGGCCGGTGTGACCATGGCCGAGGGCGAAGGGGCCGACGGCGTCCTGCTGTTGCCCCCGTACCTCGTGTCAGGGCCACCGGCCGGTCTGGTCGACCACGTTCGGTACGTCGTGCGGGACAGGGACGTACCGGTGATCGTCTATCACCGCTCGCCGGGGGTGTTCACCCCCGACACGGCGAGGGCGTTGCTGGACGTACCGAACGTGGTCGGCCTGAAGGACGGCTACGGCGACGTCGACATGATGACCAGGATCGTCACCAGCGTGCGGGGCAGCGGCCACGAGCGGGCCGGCGACTTCCTGTTCCTCAACGGCCTGCCCACGGCCGAGGTGTCCGCCCGCGCCTACCGCGCCATCGGCGTGCTGACGTACTCGTCGGCCGTGCACTGCTTCGCACCCGCGATCGCGCACGCGTTCCACCAGGCCCTCCAGGACGGTGACGACGCCACCACCGACGCCCTGCTGCGAGGCTTCTACCTGCCACTGGTGGCACTGCGCGACGAGACGCCCGGGTTCGCGGTGTCCCTGGTGAAGGCGGGGGCCCGGCTGCGCGGCGACAAGGTCGGCAGCGTGCGGCCCCCGCTGCGGGATCCCGAACCGGACCAGGTCGCCCGGCTGGAGAAGATCATCGCCGACGGCCACGCCGTCCTTGCGAGCCTGTCGTGAAGGTCGTCGCCGTCGAACTGACACCGGTCGCGTTCGCCGACCCGCCGCTGCTCAACGTCATGGGCGTGCACGAGCCGTTCGCGCTGCGCACCGTGCTGCGGCTGGTGTGCGAGGACGGCGTCGTCGGACTCGGCGAGTCCTACGGGGACACCGGCTTCCAGGACGTGGCACGCCGGGTGGCGCAGCGGCTGCCCGGGCACGACGTGTTCGACCTGCCGGGCCTGCGGCGCATGGTCGTGGACGCCGTCGGCGACCGCGTCTACGCCGACCAGCACGGCCTGACCGGGGCGTTCTCCGGCGACAAGACGCTGGCCACGGTGTACTCGCTGTTCGAGGTCGCCATGCTGGACGCGCAGGGCCACACGCTCGGCGTGCCCGTCACCGACCTGCTCGGCGGCCGCGCGCGGGACGAGGTGGACTTCGCCGCGTACCTGTTCTACAAGTACGGCGCGCACGCCGATGGCCGCACCGACGAGTGGGGCGAGGCGCTCACGCCGGACGCGATCGTCGCCCAGGCCAAGGCCATGGTGGACCGGTACGGCTTCGGCTCGATCAAGCTCAAGGGCGGTGTGCTGCCGCCGGACCAGGAGATCGCGGCCGTACACGCGCTGGCCGACGCGTTTCCCGGCACGCCGCTGCGGATCGACCCGAACGGCGCGTGGACCCCGGCCACCGGTATCCGCGTGGCCCGCGAACTCGACGGTGTGCTGGAGTACCTGGAGGACCCCACGCCCGGCATCCCGGGCATGGCGGAGGTGGCCGCGCAGGCGAGCATGCCGCTGGCCACCAACATGTGTGTGGTGCGGTTCGCCGACCTGCCGCCCGCTGTGGCGGCGAGGTCGGTCGGGATCGTGCTGTCCGACCACCACTACTGGGGTGGCCTGCGGATGACGCAGTCGCTGTCGGTGCTGTGCGCGACGTTCGGCATGGGCCTGTCCATGCACTCCAACAGTCACCTCGGCATCAGCCTCGCCGCCATGGTGCACGTCGCCGCCGCCACGCCGAACCTGACGTACGCGTGCGACACGCACTGGCCGTGGTTGCGACATGGAGAGATGGCCGAGGACGTGATCGTGCCCGGCGCACTGGAGTTCTCCGGCGGCGCCGTGGCCGTGCCGACCGGGCCCGGTCTCGGCGTCGAACTCGACGAGGACGCGCTCGCCCGGGCACACGAGAACTACGTGCGGGCCGGGCTGACCGCGCGCGACGACGCGGGCTACATGCGGCGCTTCGAACCGTCCTTCCAGCCCAACATCTCTCGATGGTGAGGGAAACGCCATGCGGGTGACCGGATACGCCTATCCGTGGGACGTGCTGGACGATCCCGGTTTCGTCGACCGGACCCGGGAGTTGGACGTCGACGAGATCGCCGTCGCGGTCTCCTACCACGCGGCGCGTGCCGCGACACCGTGGCAGGTGAAGCGGGCGGCCGTGCTCGCCGAACACGCCGCGTTCTACCGGCCGGTGCGGCCGGAGGCGTGGCGGTTCCGCGCGCTGCGGCCCGAACCGGCGGTCTGGGTCGACACGGCGGACAGCGCGGGGGAGGCGATCCGCTCGCTCGCCGACGCCGGCCTGCGCACGGCCGCGTGGATCGTGCTGACCCACAACTCGTTCCTGGGCACGCGGTTCCCGGACGTCACCACGCGCGACTGCTTCGACCAGGCATACCCGTGGGCGCTGTGCCCGTCGCGCGCCGAGGTGCGGGACTACGCGGCGACCCTGGTCGCGGAGTCCGTGCGCGGACTGCCGGTGGACAGCGTGATCCTGGAGTCGTGCGGGCAGATGGGCGCCGTGCACCAACACGTGCACGAGAAGACGGATGCGGTGTGGGCGCCCGCCGTGCAACGGCTGCTGTCGGTGTGCTGCTGCTCCGGATGCGCCGAGGGCTGGCAGGACTTCGGCCTGGACGCCGGGCGGACGCGGACACTGCTGCGCGAACGGGTGCTGTCGATCATCGCCACCGGTGACCTGACCGCCACCGACGACGGCCTGCCCGACGACCTGCGGGACACGTTGCTGGCCAACCGGCGGCACTTCGCCGACCGGCTGCGCGCCGACGCGCTCGCGGCCGCCGGCACCGGCCCGCGGATCGTGCTGCACGGCAGCCCCGACCCGTGGGCCACCGGCGCGCTGCCCGGACTGACGCCGTCGGCCGCCAAGGACGCCGCGTGCGTCGTCGTACCCGCCTGGCAGGTCGGCCAGGGCAGCATCGACCTCGTGGCGACCGCGCGGGCCGAACAACCCGCCGACGTCGGCGCCTACGTCACGGCCGTCGCGCACACGGCGGTCCCGGACATCGCGGGCTACGTCGGTGACCTCGCAGGCGCGGGTGCCCGCGAACTGCACCTCTACCACCTCGGACTGGGCGGCCCCGCGCGGCTGCCCGACCTGCGGGCCGCCGTCGCGGCGGCCCACCGGGCGGACAGCTGACCGCTTTCGCCCGACCACTGTCGACTGACGCGCGAGGAGGCGCAATGTCGTTGCGCAGACGGGATCTGCTGCGGTACGGCACGGTCACCACACTGTCCACCGTGGCCGTGACCGCACTGCCCGGTCCGGCCGGGGCGGCCACACCTGCCGACACGACAACGGATTTCGCCGCGATCACCGCCGCCTACCGCGCGTTGCAGGTGGGCACGAACCAGCCGTCACCGGAACGCACCCAGGCCGTCCAGGCGCTGGACGAGGTGGCCGAGCAGTACGACTCGACGATGGACGTCACCGGTGGTCAACTGTGGACCGACCTGCCCAGCGGTCCGGGCAGCGACTACTTCCCCACCATGGCCTACCGGTTGCGGACCATCGCGGTGGACTGGGCCACGCCCGGGTCGGCGCTGTCGGCGAAACCCGGCATGGCCCAGCGGATCGGCACGGCACTGGACGTCATCTACCGCACCGAATACAACGAGAACACGCCCGAGATCGGCAACTGGTACTCGTACGAGATCGGCGTGCCGTACTGGTGGCTGCAGATCCTCGTGTCGCTCGGCGACCAGTTGACGCCCACCCAGCGCGGCACCTACCTGAGCCCGGTGCTGCGCTTCGTCGCCGACCCGAACATCCGGACCAACTCGCCGTCGACGATCGAGACCGGCGCGAACCGCGCGGACAAGGCGCTGATCACCGTGGTGTCCGGCGCGCTGGCCGGGGACGCGGACCGGATCCGAACGGGCATCGACGCGGTCACGGACGTCGCGGGCGGCGGCACGTGGAGCCTGGTGTCCCGGGTGACCACCGGCGACGGCTACCACACCGACGGCTCGTTCATCCAGCACGGCGTCGTGCCCTACCCCGGGCACTACGGGCTGGTGCTGTTGACGGCCGCGGCCGGGCTGATCGAGGTCACCAGCGGCACGGCGTTCGAGCTGCCCACCGACGTCCGGCAGAAGTTCTACGACACCGTCGCGGACGTGTACGCGCCGTTCGTGGTGTCCGGCGCGATGATGGAACCGGTCCGCGGGCGGATGCTGTCCCGCCAGGGCGAAACCGGCTTCGACGCCGGCCACCAGCTGACGGCGGCGGTCGTCCTGCTGGCCCGCAGCGCTCCCGAACCGACCCGTGGCCAGCTGGCCGGCATCGCCGCCCGGCACATCGACGACGACAGCTGGGCGCCGTACCTGTCCGTGTCGAACCTGGCGCGGTTCTCCGGCGGCCTGCAGATGGTCGGCGTGCCGGAGGTCGAGTACGCCAAGGAACTGCTGGCCACGCGGCCGAAACCGGCCCCGGTCACGGCGACGCACCGGGTGTTCGCGCAGGAGGACCGGCTGGTGCACCACGCCGAGGGCTGGTCGGCGTCGCTGGGCGTCGGGTCCACCCGGATCTGCCGGTACGAGTCGATCAACGGCCAGAACCTGCACGGCTGGTACGTCGGCGACGGTGTGCTGTACACGTTCCTGCCCGGCGACCAGGGCCACTACAGCGACGCCTACTGGCCCACGGTGGATGCGACGGCACTGCCCGGCACGACCACGAAGGACGCCGTACCGCCGCCGCTGGGGTCGACGCCGATGGGCGCGACGGCGTGGGTCGGCGGGTCCCGGCTGGACGCCGGGCACGGCGCGCACGGCATGGACTTCGTGTCCCAGGACGGGACGCTCAGCGCGAAGAAGTCGTGGTTCTTCACGCCGGACGCGGTGGTGTGCCTCGGTGCCGCGATCACGGACGCGTCCGGTGCCCCGGTGCGCACGACGATGGAAAATCGCAACATCACCGGCACCCGGACACGGACGCTGCTGGTCGACGGCCGGCCGGCGCCGGACACGCTCGGCACGACGGTCACCGTGCCGCACGCCGACTGGCTGCACCTGGACGGCACCGGCGGCTACGTGCTGCTGGAGCGCGCGCCGCTCACGCTGCTGCGCGAGGACCGCACCGGCACCTGGTACGGCGTGGACACCGGCGCCAACACGCATGGCACCACGGTGCCCTACACGCGCCGGTTCCAGAAGGTGCTGATCGGGCACGGCACGAACCCGGAAGGCGCGTCGTACGCGTACGCGGTGCTGCCCGGGGCGTCGCCGTGGCGGACCCGGTCGTCGGTCGGCCGGTTCCGGGTGTTGGCGAACACGACGGCGGTGCAGGCGGTCGCCCTGCCCGACGGGGTGGTGGGCGCGTCGTTCTTCACGGCAGGCTCGGTGCACGGCGTGGCGGTGTCGGCGCCTGCGTCGGTGATCCGGGGGCCGTCCCGCGACGGTGTCACCTACGCGGTCGCCGACCCGACGCAGCTGGGCACGACCGTGCGGGTGACGGTGGACCGGCCCGGCTGCCGGATCGTCGCACACGACCCGGCGGCGACGGTGGTGTCGAGCGGCAGGCGGTTGGTGGTCGACGTGAACGTCACGGGTGCGTTGGGCGCGACGCACACGTTCACGGTGCGGTGAGGTGGAGCGGCGCACGTCCCGGCAGGCGTGCGCCGCTCCGTCACGCGTACCGCGGTTTGGCGAACCGGTCGCGCACCGGCTTGCGGGTCACGGCGAACAGCAGGGCGATGAGGACCACGCCCTGGAGCACCTGCTCCACGCGCATCCACACCGGATACTGGGCGCCTGCGATCAGGTACACGATGCCGAGCAGGCCGACGACGCAGATCCAGATCAATCGGATGTACGCACCGCGTTTGCCGGCGCGCAGCGCGAACGCACGCCACACGTACAGGGCGGACACGACGAGCACGCCGGCCAGCCGTCCCCACATGGCGCCCTGCAGCGTGCTCTTCACGGCCGCGATCTCGGCCGGACTGGCGTCCGCCGGCAGCTTCGTGTGCGCGAACTGGTAGTCCAACAGGCTGTTGTGGAAGATCAACATCAGGATGGACAGCACCACGGACAGGCCGAGGTTGACGAACATCAGCACGATGACCAGGCGCAACGCGCTGTCCATCGGCTGCCGGGCCGGGTCCGGCGGCAGCGTCACCGGCGGGGCGGCGGGAAACTCCGGTTGGTTGGGTTGCACGGCTGTAGATCGAAGCACTGTCGGCCGCCGGATGTGACCGGTTTACCACGGCCCGGTCGGCGTGGCGTCGGGCTGGTGCGGCACGATGAGCTGATGGCGCAGGTGAAGGCGACAGCGGAACGGACCATCGGAGCCCCGGTCGACGAGGTGTGGGCCGCACTCGCGGACTATCGGACGGTCCGCCCGACGCTCCTGACCGAGCACTTCTCGGAATACGAGGTGCGCGACGGCGGCGTCGGAGCCGGGACCACCGTGCACTGGAAACTGGCGGCCACGAGCAAGCGGGTGCGCGACTGTCTGGTTTCGGTCAGTTCACCCGGCGATCACCAGTTGGTGGAGAAGGACGCGAACTCCAGCATGGTGACCACGTGGACGGTGCGGCCGTCGGGCAAGGACAACGCGGCGGTGTCGGTGGAGACGACGTGGAACGGCGCTGGTGGCGTCGGCGGGTTCTTCGAGCGGACGTTCGCTCCGGGCGGATTGCGCAAGATCTACGACGGCATGCTGGCCAACCTGGACAAGAAGGTCCGCTCCTGACGCTGGTCTTCGGCCGAGTTGTCGCCGGCTGATCCGCGCTGACCTGTCGTCTGCCAATCGTCTGTCAACTGTCTGCCAACCTGTTGCCGGCTGACTTGTCGTCTGCTGACTGCTGCCGGACTGCTTGCCGGCTCGCTGGCGCCGGGCTTGTCGCCGACTGGCTGTTGGTGGACTCGTTGTCTGCTGGCTGTCGTCTGCTGACTTGTCGTCTGCTGGCTGTTGCCGGCCGACTCGTTGTCGCCTGACTGTTGCCGCCGCCTGACTGCCGCTGGCTGGCTTGTCGCGCCGGCTGGCGGTTGCTTTGTGGGTTCAGGCGGCTTCGCGGCCGGTGGTTGAGCTTGCCTCATCGGCTCCTGGATCCAGGGTTGCGGCAGCCGCGCGGGCTCCCGCCGACCTGCGCGAGCCCTCGCGGCCCGGCTCCCCGCGCAGTTCCCCTCCTGCGGCCTTCTCCCGCGAACTGTCTCGTGCCGCAAACCACGCCCCCACTTCTCACCCGCCCCGCCACTTCTCCACCCCGGCTCGGTTCACTCGCGCCGCCTCACCCCGCGCCGCCTCACCCCGCGCCGCCTCTCACCCGGGCCGCCGCCTCTCATTCCCGCCACCACCTCTCACTCGCGCAGGCTCGGCTCACCCGCGCCAGCTCGGTGCGTCGGCCGCCGGTCCGCCCACCCAGAACCCCCCGCCCCCGCCACTTGTCCACAACAGACAGAGCTTGTCCACAGTCGACGGATATCGACTTTGCCTATTTGGCCTGCGCCGATAGCCTGGTGAAGGGCAGTCCCCCCAGGGCGGGCGGGGTGTGTTCTGGGGTCGTTCGCCGAGTAGTTTTTGCGCATGGTGTGGTCTGATTTGGTTACCGTTCAGGTGCCTGTCGTGGAGAAGGTGCTGCGTACGGTCGTCGTGTACGCGGGGCTCGCGATTTTGTTGCGGTTGGCGGGGAAGCGGGATCTCGCGCAGCTCAACACGTTTGATCTTGTCGTTGTGCTGTTGTTGTCCAATGTGGTGCAGAACGCGGTGATCGGGCCGGACAACAGTGTGACCGGTGGGTTGTTGGGGGCCGTGGTTCTTGTTGCCATCAACGCTGGTTGGGTGCGGGTGGTGAATCGGCGGCCCATGTTGACCAAGCTGCTTGAGGGGACTCCCACCGAGCTTGTCCGGAACGGGCGGATCGTGAAGGACGTCCATCGGCTCGGGTTGCGGCGGCCTGATGTCGCCGCCGCCCTGCGGCGGCAGGGGGCGTCGTCGTTGAAGGAGGTGAAACGGGCGAGTTTGGAGCCGGGTGGAACCATCGTGGTCGATCTTGAGCCGGATGCCGAGGATCTCACCGTGGGTGAGTTCAAGGCTGCTGAGGCTGAGTTGGTCGCTGAGTTGCGCGCGGAGATTCGGCGGCTCGCGGAGCGGGTCGATGCTGGGTTCGCTGAGCTGCGCCGACCTTGACTACTCGTGAGTAACACCACATGGCCGCACCGCCAACCGGATCGATGCGGATTTCGGTGACCACGGGAAACGGTCGCTCGATTCGGTGAGAACCGATCATGTCGTGCTTTACTCACCGCCTTTCGACACGGCATGCTCCGCGGGTGACGTCGGACACCGAACAGAACACCGGACGCAGTGTGGTCGGGGTGCCCCGGGAGACGGCATCGGGTGAGCGCCGGGTGGCGCTCGTGCCGAAGGTCGTCGAGCGCATGCGCTCCATCGGCCTGGAGGTCGTCGTCGAGGCGGGCGCCGGTCTCGGCGCGCTGATTCCCGACCAGGAGTACGAGCAGGCAGGGGCGACGATCGGCGATCCATGGCCGGCCGACGTCGTCGTGAAGGTCAACCCGCCCACCGAGGCGGAGATCGGCAAGCTGCGCTCCGGCGCCACGCTGATCGGCTTTCTGGCACCGCTGACCAGTCCCGAGACCACCCAGGTACTGCGGACCGCAGGCGTGACCGGGTTCGCGATGGAGTCCGTGCCGCGCATCTCCCGCGCCCAGTCGATGGACGCGTTGTCGTCGCAGGCGAACGTCGCCGGCTACAAGGCGGCCCTGCTCGCGGCCGAGCAGTCCACCAGGTTCTTCCCGATGCTCACCACCGCCGCCGGCACCGTGAAACCGGCGACCGTGCTGGTGCTCGGTGTCGGTGTCGCCGGGTTGCAGGCGCTGGCCACCGCGAAACGCATCGGGGCCCGCACCACCGGGTACGACGTGCGGCCCGAGGTCGCCGAGCAGGTCAAGTCGCTCGGCGCGCAGTGGCTGGACCTCGGTATCGAGGCCGCCGGTGAGGGCGGTTACGCCCGGGCGCTGACCGATGAGGAACGCGCCTTGCAGCAGCAGCGGCTCACCGAGGCGATCAGCGGTTTCGACGCCGTGATCACCACCGCCCTGGTGCCGGGACGGCCGGCGCCGAAGCTGGTCACCGCCGAGGCCGTGCGCGCCATGCGGCCGGGCAGTGTGGTCGTCGACCTCGCCGGGGAGACCGGTGGGAACTGCGAGTTGACCGAGCCGGGGCAGATCGTGGTGAAGCACGACGTGACGATCGCGTCGCCGCTGAACCTGCCCGCCACCATGCCCGAGCACGCCAGCGAGCTGTACGCGCGCAACGTGCTGGCGCTGCTGCAGCTGATGGTGCACGACGGCGCCGTCAGTCCCGACTTCTCCGACGAGGTGCTGGCGAGGGCCTGCATCACGCGGGACAAGGAGGCGTGATGTTCCTGGCCAACCTGGCGATCCTGGTGCTGGCCGGCTTCGTCGGCTTCGCCGTGATCTCCAAGATCCCCAACACGCTGCACACACCGCTGATGTCGGGCACCAACGCCATCCACGGCATCGTGCTGCTCGGCGCCATCATCGTGCTCGGCACCACCGCGTCCGGTTTCGTCGACAAGTTGTTGCTGGTCATCGCCGTCGTGTTCGGCACCATCAACGTCGTCGGCGGGTTCCTCGTGACCGACCGGATGCTCGGCATGTTCAAGAAGAAGCCGGAGGCCGCGGCGCGGAAGGGTGACGATGACTGACTTCATCCACGTCCTCTACATCATCGCGTTCGCGCTGTTCATCTACGGTCTGATGGGCCTGACCGGCCCGAAGACCGCCGTGCGCGGCAACTGGATCGCCGCCGCCGGCATGGGCGTCGCGATCATCGCCACCCTGCTCACGCCCGGACTGGGCAACTGGGTGCTGATCGTGCTCGGCGTCGTCCTCGGCGCGCTGGTCGGCGTGCCCAGCGCACGGCAGGTCAAGATGACCGCGATGCCGCAGATGGTGGCCCTGTTCAACGGTGTCGGCGGCGGTGCCGTGGCGCTGATCGCGTGGGTGGAGTTCCGGGACACCGCGGGGTACGCGCACCTGCCGGCGTACGTGCCGGTGACGTCGCTGTTCGCCGCGATCATCGGTTCGGTGTCGTTCTGGGGCTCGCTGGTGGCGTTCGGGAAGCTGCAGGAGATCCTGCCCGGCAGGCCGATCTCCCTCGGACGGCAGCAGCAGCTGGTCAACCTGCTGCTGTTGGCGGCGGCCGTGGCGTGTGCCGTGGTGATCGGCGTCGGCGTGGACTCCGAGTGGCTGATCGTCGGCGTGCTGATCTTCGCCGCCGCGCTCGGGCTGATGGTGGTGTTCCCGATCGGCGGCGCCGACATGCCCGTGGTGATCTCGCTGCTCAACGCGTTCACCGGCCTGTCCGCCGCGGCGACCGGTCTGGCGCTGGACAACACCGCGCTGATCGTGGCCGGCATGATCGTCGGCGCGTCCGGTTCCATCCTGACCAACCTGATGGCCACGGCGATGAACCGGTCCATCCCGGCGATCGTGGCCGGCGGGTTCGGCGGCGTGGTGGTCGCGGGCGACGGCGGTGACGCGACGGACAAGACCGTCCGGCAGACCAGCGCCGCCGACGCGGCGATCCAGATGGCGTACGCCAACCAGGTGATCATCGTGCCCGGCTACGGCATGGCCGTCGCGCAGGCACAGCACGCCGTCCGGGAGATGGCCAAGCTGCTGGAGGAGCGGGGCGTCGAGG
Source organism: Pseudonocardiaceae bacterium (assembly GCA_035546415.1). GTDB lineage: Bacteria > Actinomycetota > Actinomycetes > Mycobacteriales > Pseudonocardiaceae > DATEPR01. The sequence goes on along the minus strand of DASZXM010000785.1, from coordinate 4,555 downwards.
TCAAGTACGCCATCCACCCGGTGGCCGGCCGGATGCCCGGGCACATGAACGTGCTGCTCGCCGAGGCCGACGTGCCCTACGAGCAGCTCAAGGAGATGGACGACGTCAACGGCGAGTTCTCCCGCACCGACGTCGCCCTGGTGATCGGCGCGAACGACGTGACCAACCCGGCGGCCCGCACCAACCCGGGCTCGCCGATCCACGGCATGCCGATCCTCAACGTCGACGAAGCCCGGTCCATCATCGTGCTGAAGCGGTCGATGAACCCGGGTTTCGCCGGCATCGAGAACGAGCTGTACTACGACCCGAAGACGGCGATGCTGTTCGGGGACGCCAAGGCGTCGGTGAACGGTGTCACCGAGGAGTTGAAGGCGCTGTAGCGGCGGGCGCGACCTCCTGGCCACGCCGCCGGCCCGCGATCAGGTCGGCGGCGTAGGCCACCAGGCCGGCAGCCAGGAACGAGAACAGCGACGCGCTCATCCAGCCCTGCGCCGTGAAGTGCAGCGATGCGGCCACGTGCGTCCACATCGCCGACCACGCGCCCACCTCGCCCGGGTTGATCAGCTGGTACACGACCAGTCCGACCAGCCATGCGGCCAGCATCTCCCACCGCCAGCGGGCCCGCACCGACACGTCCCAGCGCTCCCCGTGCCGCGCCACGAAGTAGTCCGCGGCCAGCACGCCGAACATCGGCACGAACACCGAGCCGATCAGGGTGAGGAAGTTCAGGTAGCTGTCGATGTTCAGCACCAGCGCCAGCACCGTCGTCAGGGCGCCGATGCCGACCGTGAGGACCCGCCGGTCCGCCTTCGGGAACAGGTTCTGTACGGACACGCCGGTCGAGTACACGTTGGTGAACGACTGGTCCACTTCGCGCAGCACCAGGACGGCGAAGAACACCGCGCCCAGCGGCACCGCGAGGAACGGCTGGAACGAGTTCGCCGCGTCACCGCCCACGTTGGCCAGTGCCAGCAGGCCGATGACGTAGCAGAGGATCTGCGTCACCGAGTAGCCGACGGTGGCCGCACCGAACGCGGCGCCCGGCGTGCGGGAGTGCCGCGAGTAGTCCGACGCCACCGGGATCCACGACACGGCGACCGCCAGCGCGGCGTCCGAACCGGCCCAGAAGCCGCGCCACGAACCGGTCGTCATGTTCGGCAGCGGGTGCAGCAGGATCTGGACGAACAGGTACACCATGGTGATCGCCACCGCGATCGTCACGTACCGGCGCAGCAGCCGGACCGAGCCCAGCGGCCGGATCGTCATCGCCGTCGTCACGACACCCGCGATCAGCACGTACAGCCATTTCGGGCCGCCGTGGAACAGGGCCTGCGCGCCCTGCGTGATGACGATCAGCTCGAACGTGCCCCAGCCGACCAGTTGCAGGATGTTCAGCACGGTCGGCAGGTAGGACAGCCGGCCGCCGAACAGTCCGCGCAGCACGACCATCGCCGGTGCGCCGGTGCGCGCGCCGGGGATCGCGGACAGGCCGACCATGACGCTGCCCAGCACGGTGCCGACGACCGTCGCCACGATCGCCGCGACGATGGACAGCTGCGGCTGGTTGGGCGGTTGCAGCACGGTGAACGCGCCGACGAAGCCGAGCAGGCTGACGCCGAGGTTCGCCCACAGGGCGCCCTGGTCGGTGAAGCCGAGAACCTTCGGAGTGGGTCCCGCCAGGGTCGTGGCGACCTCGTTGGCGTCGCGGGACGTGGTGGATTCGGTGGGGGTGGTGGACGCGCTCATCGCCGATCTCCCTACGCCGGCATTATCCGGTCAGGTTCAAGCGGTCGACGGCGCGTTCTGCCGTCCTCTCAGCCCGGTCTCGCCCGAGCTCCCGCGGGTACGGCTCCTACGTTAGGCGGCCGTTGGCTGGTTTGCCAACGGCCGCCGGACGAGTCGTCGTGCCGGCCCGGCTCCCGCGAACCGGGCCGACACGATCAGGAGGGTCAGGCGTTGCCCGGCCCAGGCTTGATGGTCTGGACACGCAGCTGGGGGCTCGGCGGGTTGCCCGCGCAGCCGGTGCCGCTGGACGCGACGAACATCGACGCCGTCGAGTCCGGCGGGTACACCCGGAAACCCCGCACGGACGTCGGCTTGCACACCGAGGAATCGAACACGCCGACGTCGGTCCGGGTGACGATCGCCGACGCGACCTGTCCCGGCTTGAGCGTGATGCGCTGGCCGATGCTGCCGTCCCGCTGGGCGGGCGCGCCCACCTGTGTGCCGTTGTCACCGGTCACATAGGACACTCCGGGGAAACCGACGATGAGGCAGGAGACCTTGCTCACGTTGGTGAATCGCAGGGCCTGGTAGACGTGCCCGGCCGCGCCGTCGGACGGGCCCAGCGACAGCTTCAGGTTCGTCGTCCGGCACTCCGAGGAGCCGCCGCCGGTCTCACCGCCGCCACCGCCGACCGGGACCGTCGTGGTCTGCGCCCCCGAGCTCGGTGCCGTCGTCGTCACCGGGACGAACGTGGAACCCGCCGTGGTGCCGGTGTCGCCCGCGGGCGCCGTCTGACCTGTGCCCGACGCGGTGTTGTTGGACCCGCTGCCACACGCGGCCAGGGCGAACGCCGCCACGGCACCCGTGGCGAGCAGTGCTGCTCGGGCGACCGTACGTCGATGCATCATCACTTGTGTTCGCCTCCAGACCTTCCCCGACCAAGTCGATGACCTGTCCGGAGGACGTAGTACCCCGGTCCCAGGTTGCTTATACACGGCAAAGCGGGCATTCACCGTTCAACATTCACCGGTTCGGGTGACAAGTGGTGGCCTGCTGTCGCGGACCGGAGCCGCGGTCCGAACGCAGGGGAGATCGACGCCGGCCGCGGCCGTGTTAGCCGAGCCGCCCGAACGGGTGGCGACCGAGCTCACACCGTTGCGCTTTGGCTCGGTTGCGGTGTTTCCGGGTGGTTCGCCGGACGGCTAATAAATCTCGTTGCGAGTGGCGGGCCCGCTTCCCTAGTGTCGTTGGTACACGAGAGAGGAGGTGGTCCACAGTTGGATAGCAACGGGACTCGTGAGGTGGCTGTCCGCTAGGACGCCCCGTCGAGCATGTGCGCCGCGCTCGGGCGACCTCGTGTCGCGGGGGCGTCGAGGCGAATACCAGGCAGCTACCCGGCCCCCGGTTCTTCCGAGCCTTGTCCAGCTCGGGCCCGCATCCTGTCGGTGCGGGAGTCGACCGGGGGTCGCTGCGTTTCACCTCGGTCCTCGGTAGGGACGGTCCTTGTGGGGACAAATGCCGCCTTAGGGCGGATCGCGTTCGGCATACGCTGGGGCGATCCGGGCTTTCCACGCATCGTGTGGCAGAGGTGAGTAGGGTGTTGCCCCCGTCGGTCCCCGTCAGGTCACACTTCAACCAGGGGATGGTGCTGCTCGCCCTGGTGCTGGGGCTGGTGTTGGGGGCGACAGCGGTCGGCCTGGTGTGGTTCATGTCCGGTTCGACGGCGTCGGCCACCGAGCTGCGTGCCACCGACGCCGGTACGGACGCAGCCGCCGCGTGCGCCACCCTGGCCAGGGTGCCGCCGCTGGCCAGCGCCGCCTTCGCCGACCAGTCGGCGCAGGGCGTGCCCGCCGGCATCTTCCGGCTGGCCGGCGCCGCGTCCCTGGCCGAGGCCGCCACGATGGAGGATTCGCGCTACCGGGCGCTGTCCGACGCGCTGACCAGGGTCTCCGACGTGCTCGGCCAGACGGTCACCACCGTGACGCCGCAGGCCACCCAGGCGCTCAACGCTGCCCGGGCGGCCTGCGCCGACCTGTGACTACTTGCTGGCCACCCGGCGGTAGCGGGCCACCGCCAGCGGCAGGAAGATCGCGATGATCAGCACGGCGACGCCCAGCGAGTACAGCGCCGAGTGGTCGGCCGCCCAGCCCGTCGTCGGCGGCAGACCGGGCGGGTTGGCGTTGCCGAACAGCTTCCGGCACGCGTCGGCCACCGTCGTGATCGGGTTCCAACTGGCGAACGCGCGCAGCGGGCCGGGCAGGTTCTGCGCCGAGATGAACGCCGACGAGATGAACGTGACCGGGAACATCCAGATGAACCCGGCGCTCTGCGCCACCTCGACACTGCGCGACACCAGGCCGACCAGCGCGCCGACCCACGACATGGCGAACGCGAACAGCAGCAGCAGGGCGTAGGCGCCGACGGCGTCGACGAACGACCCGTGGACGCGCCACCCGACCAGCAGTCCGCACAGCGACATGACGACCAGGCCCAGCGCGTTGATCACCAGGTCGGAACTGGTCCGGCCGAGGATCACCGCGACCCGGGACATCGGCAGCGACCGGAACCGGTCGATGATGCCCTTCTGCAGGTCGTTGGCCATGCCGACGGTGGTGAACGCCGAGTTGAACGCCACCGTCTGCGTGTAGATCCCGGCCATCAGGAACTCGCGGTAGGCGCCGCCGCCGAGGCTGCCGCCGAACACGTAGGCGAACAGCAGCACGAACATGAGCGGCTGCACCGTGACGTCGAGCAGCTTCTCGGGGATCTGCCGGATGTGCTCCACGTGCCGGCGCGTGAACACGAGCGTGTCGGACAGGAGCGTGCGCAG
>DASZXM010000784.1:0-2516 GCA_035546415.1 Pseudonocardiaceae bacterium | reverse complement strand
AACCGGCGCGCCGGCCAGCGCAACCAGCCATGCCAACCAGTCCGCCAGCCAACCCCATCAACCAACCCACCGACCGACCCGCCAGCCACCCCACCGACCACGCCGACCAGCCCGGCCCGCCAGCCGGCCCAACCAGCCACGCCGACCGGCCCGCCGGCCAGCGTGATCAGGCGGGTCGACCGGCGCGGCCTCGATGGCGGGTCAATCCCGTTCCGGCGGTGCCGTGACCCGGCTGACGTCCGCTCCCAACCGGCGCATGTTCTCCACGAACCGCGGGTAGCCCCGGTCGATGTGGAAGACGTCCCACACCTCCGTGCAGCCTTCCGCGCACAGTCCGGCCAGCACCAAACCCACTCCGGCGCGGATGTCCGACGCCCACACCGGTGCGCTGGACAGCTTCGGTACTCCGCGCACCACCGCGTGGTGACCGTCGGTGCGCGCGTCCGCGCCCAGCCGGATCATCTCCTCGATGAACCGGAACCGCGCCTCGAACACGTTTTCGGTGATCATCGACGTGCCGTCCGCGATGGAGGCCAACGCGACCGCGAACGGCTGCAGGTCAGTGGCGAAGCCCGGGTAGGGCAGGGTGACGAAGTCGACCGCGCGGGGGCGGTCGTGTTGCACGACCCGGAACCACTGTTCGCCCGTCGTGACCTCGGCGCCGGCCGTGCGCAGCTTCTCCAGCACCAGGTCCAGGTGGTGCGGGTCGACGCCGCGCACCGTGACGTCACCTCGGGTCATGGCCGCCGCGAACGCCCACGTCGCGCCGACGATGCGGTCGCCGATGACCCGGTGGGTGACCGGACGCAACCGGTCGACGCCGTGCACCGTGATCGTGGACGTGCCGGCACCTTCGATTTTCGCGCCCATCTGGGTGAGCATCGTGGCGAGGTCGGCGATCTCCGGTTCGCGGGCCGCGTTGTCGATGACCGTCGTGCCCTCGGCGAGGACCGCGGCCATCAGGATGTTCTCCGTGGCGCCCATGCTGGGGAAGTCCAGCCAGATCTGCGCGCCGCGCAACTCGTCCGCCTCCGCGACGACGCAGCCGTGTTCGATCTCGCTCTTCGCGCCCAACTGCCGCAGGCCGCTCTGGTGCATGTCCAGCGGGCGCGAACCGATCGCGTCACCACCGGGCAGCGCGACGACTGCCCGTTTGCACCTGCCCACCAACGGGCCGAGCACACACACCGACGCCCGCAACTTCCCCACCGACGCGAAGTCCGCTCGGTGGTTGAGCCGCGCTGGAGTCTCGATCACGGTCGTGTCGCCGTCGATGGTCACCTGGCAGCCCAGGCCCCGCAGGACGTCGGCCATCAGCGGCACGTCGAGGATCTCCGGACAGTTCGTCAACGTCGTCGTGCCCTCGGCCAGCAGTGACGCCGCCATGAGCTTCAACACGCTGTTCTTCGCGCCGACCACGTCGACCTCGCCGGTCAGCCGTGCGCCGCCGCACACCCGGAAATGCTCAGTCACCGAACCTCCACTAACCCCCCAGTCAATGTCGTCGAACCCCCCGTATGCCCGCGGTGCATCGTACGGACCACCAGGCCCGGGGCCGTCCCAAGGGTTGCCGTGTAAGTGACGTCTCAGGCGCGCGATCCGTTGCCCCGCCGTACGCTCGCGTCATGGCCGTGCACCTCACCAGGATCTACACCCGCACCGGCGACGACGGGACCAGCGGGCTCGCCGACTTCTCCCGCGTCGCCAAGACCGACCCACGCCTGGTCGCCTACGCCGACACCGAGGAGGCCAACGCCGCCATCGGAGTGGCACTGGCCTTGGGCGGCCTGTCCGAGGACCTGGCGACCGTCCTGCGCACCGTCCAGAACGACCTGTTCGACGTGGGCGCCGACCTGGCCAGCCCGATCGTGCCGGACCCGAAGTACCCGCCACTGCGGGTCACGCAGGCATACGTCGACCGGTTGGAAGGCTGGTGCGACCGGTTCCTGGACGGCCTGCCGAAGCTCGACTCGTTCATCCTGCCCGGCGGCACGCCCGGAGCCGCCCTGCTGCACGTGGCGCGCACAGTGACCCGCCGCGCCGAACGCAGTGCCTGGGCCCTCCACGAAACCGACGCCGACCGGATGAACGTCCTCACGGCCAAATACCTGAACCGGCTGTCCGACCTGCTGTTCATCCTCGCCCGCCGGGCCAACCCGGACGGCGACGTCAAGTGGAAGCCGGGCGAGAACGGCTGATCAGCTGGCCCACGGGACGATGCTGCCGGGCGGGGAAGCCTCCAGCCAGGACAGGAAACCTGTCAACGCCTCCGCGCCGAACGCGAGTTCGATCTCGCCGTGGTCGGCGCGGCAGCGCAGCACCGTCGCGTCCACCGGCATCGCGTAGCTCTCCGGCGCCGACGGCTCCCGCCGGTCCTCGATCTCCAGGCCGATCCGCGGGATCACCTGGTCCGGACCGGACCGGACGGACAGCACCCGGTACCAGACGAACTCGTCGCCCCGATACCGGCCGACACCGACCTGCCAGCCGCGACCACTGTCGTCGATACGGCGGCG
>DASZXM010000783.1:0-4454 GCA_035546415.1 Pseudonocardiaceae bacterium | reverse complement strand
CAGCAGTGGCCGGACCGGCACGCACACGCCCGCCGAGTCGAACCGGTCCAGTCGGACGTCCTCGACCCCGGTGTTGGTCAGCTCGACCCAGCGCAGCAGCACGTCGTGCGCGGGATCGGCGCGATAGCACAGCACGGTGCGCAGCCCGGTCCGGTCGTCGACGAACGCGGTACGCAACTCGGTGTCGGTCGGCTCGCCGACGGTCCCCGCCCAGCGCCAGTAGGACGGCCCGGCGACCAGGTCGGCGCCGCCGAACGGCCGCATGCCGAACGGGACGTACTCGACGGGCGCGACGTCGGCGTCGGTGAAGTAGTGCACCGGTTCGACGGACAGCGCCGGACCGTGCTCCACGCCGTGCGGACCCCACGAGTGCAGTTCCAGCCACCGTTCGTGCTCGGGCAGCGCGACGGTGTACGACGTGGTGGCCGTGCGCAGGGTCCACCTCACTTGACGGCCCCCAGCGCCAAGCCGGCCACGAAGTGCCGTTGGAAGCGCAGGAACACCGCGACCGTCGGGATCGCGGCGATGACCGAACCGGCCGCGATCACGTTCCACATGGACACGTACTGGCCCTGCAGGCCCAGCAGCGCCGGTGTCACGGGCATCTCGGAGTCGGTGCGCAGCACGGTGATCGACCACAGCAGGTCGTTGAACACCCACGTGAACGCCAGCGCGGACAGCGCCGCCAACGCCGGCCGGGTCAGCGGCAGGATGATCCGGCTGTACACCTGCCAGGTGCCGGCGCCGTCGATCAGGGCGGCCTGCTGGATCTCCACCGGGATGGCCCGCATGAAGCCCTGTAGCACGAACGTGTAGAAACCCAGGCCGAAGCCGGTCTGCACGGCGATCACGGCCGGCAGTGTGTCGTAGATGCCCAGCAGTTCGGTCAGCTTCGACACCGGCACCAGCAGGATCTGCGGTGGCAGCAGGTTGCCGCCCAGCATGACCAGCAGCAGCGTGCGGCGCAGCGGAATCCGGTAGCGGCTGAGCGCGAACGCGGCCATCGACGCCAGTGCCAGCGTGATGAACACGGTCGGGATGGTGACGATGAAGCTGTTGATCATCGCCTGCATCTCGCCGCCGTCGGTCCACGCCTGCGCGAACGAGCCGAACGTGAACGAGTGCGGCAGGCTGCCCACGCCGTGTTCGGCGATGTCGTCGAAGCTGCGGAACGCGGTCACGACGACCAGCAGGATCGGCAGCACCCACAGCAGCGACAGCAGGCCGACGCCGGCGTGGTAGCCGGCCGTGCCGACCCGGCGGCGCCTGCGCCTGCGGACCGGTGCCCGCGCCGCGGCGGTGGTGGACGGGCGAACGGCTGTCTGCGTCATCACTCCGCCTCCCGGAACGCGCGCACCAGATAGGTGACGATCACGCCGAACGCGAGCAGGAAGATCACGACGGCCAGCGCGGACGCGTACCCGAGCCGCACCGACTGGAACGCCGTCGAGTACATGTACGTCGACAGCAGCTCGGACGAGTGGTACGGCCCGCCCCGCGTCAGCGCCCAGGCCACGTCGAACGACCGCAGCGAGTCGATCACGATGACCGACAGGACGACGGCGTTGACGCTGCGCAGCTGCGGCAGCGTGATCCTGGTGAACCGCTGCCAGCGGTTGGCGCCGTCCACCGTGGCCGCCTCGTACAGCGCCGGGTCGATCGCCTTGAGCCCGGCCAGGTACAGCACCATGACGTAGCCGATCTCCCGCCACAGTGCCGGGATGATCACGGCGTACAGCGCGGTGTTCGAGTCGGCCAGCCAGGAGTGCTCCCAACCGGTCAGCCCGACGGCGCCGAGCAGCTTGTTGATCAGGCCGTCCGGCTGGTACATCGCCTGCCAGATCAGTGACGTCGCGACCAGCGAGAACACCACCGGCAGGAACAGCGCCGACCGGTAGACGCCGACGCCGCGCCGCTCCTTCTGCAACAGCACGGCGACACCGAGCCCACCCGCGGCGGACAGGCCGCCGAACAGCACCAGCCAGATCGCGGTGTCCAGCAACGCCTTGCGGAACACCGGGTCGCCGATCATCTCCCGGTAGTTGCCCAGGCCGACGTCCACCGGCGGTGAGATGCCGTCCCACTTGGTGAACGACAGGTATACGCCCTGGATCGCCGGCCAGAACACCCAGAAGCCCTCGACCAGCAGCGGCAGCAGGACGAACAGCAGGAGCACCGGCGGGAAGCCACGGCGCCTGCGGGCACCGAGGGCACCCGCAGGCGTGGCGACGGTCAGTGCGGCCACGTCAGGACGACCAGACCTTCGTAGCGGCCGCCTGCCACGTGTTCAGGATCGAGTCCAACTGGTCGGGCTTGTCGAAGAACTGGGTGAGCGCGGCGTCGGCCGTGGGCTGGAGCGCGTCGCTGGAGTCGCGGTTGAAGAACTGCGTGAGGTCGGCGGCCTTCGCCAGCATCTCCCGGCCCTTGGCGACCAGCGGAGTGCCGGCGTCCTTCGCGGTCGGGTTGGCCGGGATGATCGTGCCCGACGAGCTCTTCACGTACAGCTCCTGGGCGTGCGCGGTGGCCATGTAGGTGAGGAAGTCCCGCACGCCGGCCACGTGGCTGGACCGCTTGCTGGCGAAGAACCCGTCGGTTGGGCCCTCCTCCACCACCGGCACGGCCGGGTCGATGATCGGGAACTGGAAGAAGTCGATGTCGTCCAGCGCGTCCTTGGGCGCGGCGTCGGCGAAGAACGTGCCGATCAGCATCATGCCGGTGCGGCTCTGCAACAGGGACGTGGTGGCGTCCTGGAACGGGATCGCGGTGGAGTGCGGGTCGAAGTAAGGCAGGACCTGCTTCCAGCGGGCGAACACGTTGCGTACCTGCGGATCGGTGAACGCGTGCTTGCCGGCCAGCAGGTCGCGGTGGTACTGGGCGCCGTTGATCCGGATGTCCAGGTAGTCGAACCAGGCGGACGCGACCCACGCGGTGTCGCCGCCGGCACCCATCCCGATCGGCGCGACACCCTTCGACTTCAGTGTCCGGCACAGCGTGATGAACTCGTCCCACGTGGTCGCCGGGCGCACGCCCCACCGGGCGAAGTTGGACTTCCGGTAGAACATGCCCCACCAGTAGTAGTCGGTGGGCACGAAGATCTGCTTGCCGTTCTGGTCGGTGCTCAGCGACTTGAGCGCCGGACTGTAGTTGCCCATGGTCCGCCACACGTCGGACAGGTCCAGGAGGAGACCTTTGTCCGCATAGGACCGGGCCACGGAACCGGCGTACCACGTGTAGGTGTCCGGCGGGTTGGCGGAGGTCAGGTACGTGGGCAGTTCGGTGCGGAACGTCTCGGACGCGACGGTGTTAAGGGACGCCTGCGTGCTGCCGCGCTTGTTGTAGTCGGCGATCAGTGCCTGCATGGCGGCCTTGGCCTGCGGTGAGGACAGGTTGGACTCGACGGTCACGGCACCGCTGCTCTGGCCGTTGTTGCCCGACACGGACGTGGCGCAGCCGCCGAGCACGGCAGCGACGCCGACCGTGCCGAGGCCCGCCAGGAAGTTCCGGCGGGTGAGACCGGGAGTGTTCATCGTTGAGGCTCCTGTCTGCCGGTGAGGGGCACGGCTGGATGCAGCTTGCAGTGGGGCCACAGGTGGCGTCAAGATGTATTACTAAATTAATATCGATCGGTGTCGACCGGCTGCGACAGGCGGCGGCGGGATACTGGTGTGACGCGAACGAAGGGGGCTCTGTGGCCGACTACCAGCTACGCGGCGTACACGGGCAGACGGTGGAGGCGCTGGCGCGGCGCATCCTGTCCGGGGAGATCCCGGAAGGTGCCACGCTGGACCTGCTTGCCCTGCGCGAGGAGCTGGACGTTAGCCTGACGGCGTTGCGCGAAGCGCTGAAGGTGCTGTCCGCCAAGGGAATCATCGACGCACGCCAGAAACGCGGCACGTTCGTCCGGCCACGCTCGGCGTGGAACACACTGGACGGCGACGTGATGCGCTGGCGCTCGGCCGGCCCACCCGACCTGGACCTGCTGGAAAACTTGACGGAGGTCCGCACGATCGTCGAACCGGCAGCGGCCCGCCTGGCCGCCGACCGCGCCAGCGACGACGACCTGCTCGCCCTGGACGAGGCACTGTCCCGCATGGCCAGCGCGGACGGCAAGGCGGCCGACGGCGAAGCGGCCGACGCGGTGGCCGCGGACCTGGACTTCCACCGCGCCCTGCTGGCGGCCACACACAACCCGCTGCTGGTCGAGATGGAACGCGTGATCGCCAACGGACTGGCCATGCGCGACAAGGTGGTCCACGGAGCGGCCCCCACGGACGACCCGGTCCCCAGCCACCGAGCGGTCCTGGACGCCATCCGAGCGGGCGACGCGGTCGGCGCCGAACAGGCCATGCGCCAACTGGTCGACAAGGCGAGCGAGGACTTCCGCAAGGTAACGGGAAAGCCGGTGGCATAGCGGGATCAGGCACCGGCGGCGGCACCGGGGGCTCCCGGGAACG
>DASZXM010000782.1:0-16917 GCA_035546415.1 Pseudonocardiaceae bacterium | reverse complement strand
GTGATGAACCACACCTCGGACCAGCACCCCTGGTTCCAGGCCTCGCGCAGCGACCCGGACGGGCCGTTCGGCGACTTCTACGTCTGGTCCGACACCGACGAGGGGTACCCGGACGCGCGGATCATCTTCGTGGACACCGAGACGTCCAACTGGACGTACGACCCGGTGCGCGGCCAGTTCTACTGGCACCGGTTCTTCTCCCACCAGCCCGACCTGAACTACGAGAACCCGGACGTGCAGGACGCGATGCTGGACGTGCTGCGCTTCTGGCTCGGCCTGGGCATCGACGGGTTCCGGCTGGACGCCGTGCCGTACCTGTTCGAGCAGGAGGGCACCAACTGCGAGAACCTGCCGCGCACCCACGACTTCCTGAAGCGCTGCCGCAAGGTCGTCGACGACGAGTACCCCGGCCGGGTGCTGCTCGCCGAGGCCAACCAGTGGCCCTCCGACGTGGTGGCGTACTTCGGCGACCCGTCGGTCGGCGGTGACGAGTGCCACATGGCTTTCCACTTCCCGTTGATGCCACGGTTGTTCATGGCGGTACGGCGGGAGAGCCGGTTCCCGATCTCGGAGATCCTCAGCCAGACGCCCGCGATCCCGTCCGGCTGCCAGTGGGGGATCTTCCTGCGCAACCACGACGAGTTGACGCTGGAGATGGTCACCGACGAGGAACGCGACTACATGTACACCGAGTACGCGCGCGATCCCCGGATGAAGGCCAACATCGGCATCCGCAGGCGCCTGGCTCCGCTGCTGGAGAACGACCGCAACCAGCAGGAGTTGTTCACGGCGATGTTGCTGTCGCTGCCCGGTTCACCGGTTCTGTACTACGGTGACGAGATCGGCATGGGCGACAACATCTGGCTGGGGGACCGCGACGCCGTGCGCACCCCGATGCAGTGGACACCCGACCGCAACGCCGGCTTCTCCGGCTGCGACCCGGGGCGCATCTACCTGCCGGTGATCATGGACCCGGTGTACGGGTACCAGGCGATCAACGTCGAAGCCCAGTCGAACAACGCCTCGTCGCTGCTGAGCTGGACGCGGCGGATGATCGAGGTGCGCAAGCAGCACTACGCGTTCGCCGAGGGCGCCTTCGTCGATCTCGGCGGCTCCAACCCGAGCGTGCTGGCCTACAAGCGGCAGTGGCTGCGGCCGGACGGACGGGAGGACGTGGTGCTGTGCGTGAACAACCTGTCACGGTTCCCGCAGCCCGTCGAACTGGACCTGTCCGCGCACCGCGAGTGCACACCGATCGAGCTGACCGGCGGCGTCCGGTTCCCCCGGATCGGTGAGCTGCCCTACCTGTTGACCCTTCCAGGGCACGGCTTCTACTGGTTCCAGCTGGTCGAGCCGGACAACGACACCGAACCGAGGTGAGGCACGTGGCCGACGTAGGACTGCTGGTCGACGATCTGGCCGCCGCATTGCCGGCGTGGCTGCCGGACCAGCGGTGGTTCGCGGGCAAGGACCGCCCGATCACGGCGGTCCGGCCGGTCACGTCGACGGTGCTGGTGGACGGCGACCCGATGCTGCTGCACGTCCTCGTCGACGTCGAGCAGGGGGACCGCACGGACACCTACCAGTTGCTGATCGGCAGCGGCCACCAGCTGCCCGAGCACCTGGGTGCCAGTTGGATCGGCACCGAGCACGGCATCCCGTGCTACGAGGCCAGCGGCGACGCCGACCTCACCTCGGTGCTGCTGGACCTGTTGGCCGACAACCGCACGGTAGGCGATCTGACGTTCGAACACGAGCCGGACGCCGAGGTGCCCGGCGGGCTGCGGGCCCGGCCGATCACGTCCGAGCAGAGCAACACGTCACTGGTGTTCGGTACGCAGGCGATCCTCAAGCTGTACCGCAGGCTGAACCCGGGCGTGAACCCGGACCTGTTACTGCACAGGGCTTTGCACAGCGTCGGCAGCGAGCACATCGCCCGGCCGCTCGGTGCGATCACCGGGTTGCTGGCCGGCCGGCCCACCACGATCGGGATGCTGCAGCAGTTCATCTCCGACGCGGTGGACGGCTGGGCGATGGCCACCACGAGCGTGCGTGACCTGATGGCCGACGGGGCCATGGCACCCGACGAGGTGGGCGGCGACTTCGCGGGCGAGGCACACCGCCTCGGCACGGCGGTCGCCTCCGTGCACGCCGACCTGCAGCGAGCCCTCGGCCAGCAGAAGGCCGACGCCGACGAACTGGACCGCACGGTCGACGCGATGATCGAGCGGCTCGCGGCGGTCACCGAGATGGTGCCCGAGCTGGGCCGGCACGAACCGGTGCTGCGCGCGGCGTTCGAACAACTGCGCGAGGTGAAGACGCCGGTGGGCATGCAGTACATCCACGGCGACCTGCACCTGGGCCAGGTGCTGCGCACGGCCAACGGGTGGCTGCTGATCGACTTCGAGGGCGAGCCTGCCGCCCCGGCACAGGAGCGCGGCACCCTGCGCTCGCCGCTGCGGGACGTGGCCGGCATGCTCCGGTCGTTCGACTACGCGGCACACTTACTCCTGGTCGGCCAGGATTCGTCATTCGAAGCACCCGACGCGGCACTGGCGTGGGCGCGGCGCAACCGGGACGCGTTCTGCGACGGCTACGCGGAGGTCGCGGTCGACTCGGTCGGCGACCCGCGCACGCATCCGGTCCTGATGCGCGCCTTCGAGTTGGACAAGGCGGTGTACGAGGTCGCCTACGAACACGCCAACCGGCCCGAGTGGCTGCCGGTGCCGCTGTCCTCCATCGCCCGGATCACCCAGGAGGCCACACCGTCATGAACCCCGCGGCTCCCGCTCGTGGCGACATCGACCGACTGCTCGCCGGATCGCACCACGACCCGCACTCCGTCCTGGGCGTGCACACCGTACCGGACGGCATCGTCGTCCGCGCGTACCGCCCGGGCGCCCGTGCGGTCGCCGTGGTCGCCGGTGACAAGCACGTCCCGCTGACCGAGGTCGCCGACGGACTGTTCGCCGGCACCCTGCCCGAGCACCCCGGCTCGTACCTGCTGGAGGTCGACTACGACGGCACGGTCGTCACCGTCGACGACCCGTACCGCTGGCTGCCCACGGTGGGTGAGCTGGACCTGCACCTGATCGGCGAGGGCCGGCACGAACGGCTGTGGGAGGTGCTCGGCGCGCACCCGCGCACCTACGACACCCCCCATGGCGCCGTCGACGGCGTGTCGTTCGCCGTGTGGGCGCCGACCGCGCGGGGCGTCCGGGTGACGGGGGACTTCGACGGATGGGACGGCCGGGCGAACCCGTTGCGCTCGTTGGGTTCCTCGGGTGTGTGGGAGATCTTCGTCCCGGGCATCCCGGTCGGCACCCGCTACAAGTTCCGCATTCTCGGCGCGGACGGCGCGTGGCACGAGAAGGCCGACCCGATGGCGTTCGCCACCGAACGCCCGCCGGCCACCGCGTCGGTGGTGACGCGCTCGGAGTACGAGTGGGGCGACACGGACTGGGTCACCACCCGCAACGCCACGCAGTGGGTGAACGCGCCGATGAGCGTGTACGAGGTGCACCTGGGCTCGTGGCGCCAAGGCCTGGGGTACCGCGAGCTGGCCGACGAGCTGGGTGACTACGCGGCGGACATGGGCTTCACGCACGTGGAACTGCTGCCGGTGGCCGAGCATCCGTTCGGCGGGTCGTGGGGCTACCAGGTGACGTCGTACTACGCGCCCACGTCCCGTTTCGGTTCCCCGGACGAGTTCCGGTACTTCGTGGACCGCCTGCACCAGCGCGGCATCGGCGTCATCGTCGACTGGGTGCCGGCGCACTTCCCCCGGGACATCTGGGCGCTGGCCCGGTTCGATGGTTCGCCGCTCTACGAGCACGCCGACCCGCGGCGCGGCGCGCACCCGGACTGGGGCACGCTGATCTTCGACTTCGGCCGCAACGAGGTGCGCAACTTCCTGGTCGCCAACGCGCTGTTCTGGCTGGAGGAGTTCCACCTGGACGGCCTGCGGGTGGACGCGGTGGCGTCGATGCTGTACCTGGACTACTCGCGCGACGAGTGGCTGCCCAACGAGTTCGGCGGCCGGGAGAACCTGGACGCGGTGCGGTTCCTGCAGGAGCTGAACGCGACCGTCTACAAGCGACACCCAGGTGTGGTGATGGTCGCCGAGGAGTCGACGGCGTGGCCAGGCGTCACGCGGCCCACGCACCTGGGCGGGTTGGGATTCGGCTTCAAATGGAACATGGGCTGGATGCACGACACGCTGCACTACCTGTCGCGTGACCCGGTGCACCGGTCGTTCCACCACAGCGAGATGACGTTCTCCCTGGTTTACGCGTGGACGGAGAACTTCGTGCTGCCGCTGTCGCACGACGAGGTCGTGCACGGCAAGGGCTCGCTGTGGGGCCGGATGCCCGGTGACGAATGGAACAAGGCCGCTTCGCTGCGGTCCCTGCTGGCGTTCATGTGGGCGCATCCGGGCAAACAGTTGCTGTTCATGGGCGGCGAGTTCGGCCAGGAGCGCGAGTGGTCGGAGGAACGGTCGCTGGACTGGGGCCTGCTGGACCAGGGCCTGCACGCCGGCGTGCGGTCGCTGGTACGGGACCTGAACGCGGTGTACCGCACGTCGGCCGCGCTGCACAGCGAGGACAGCCGGCCGGAAGGCTTCCAGTGGATCGACGCGAACGACTCCGGTGGCAACACGCTGAGCTTCCTGCGGATCGGCGCGGACGGTTCGGTGATGGCGTGCGTGGCGAACTTCGCCGGCGTGCCACACCTGAACTACCGGGTCGGCCTGCCGAAGCACGGCCGCTGGCGCGAGGTCGTGAACACCGACGCCCGCGTCTACGGCGGTTCCGGAGTCGGCAACCTGGGCATGGTGGAGGCGGAGTCCAAGTCGTGGCACGGAATGCCGGCGTCGGCCGTGCTGCAACTCCCGCCCAGCGGTGTGCTACTGCTGGAGCCGGCCGGGGATTTCACCGTGTAATGGGCCGCGCTCAAGATCTGCGATTCCCACGCCGTGGTGGGGTGCCGTTCGCGTAACGCACTTGACCGGCGCGGAAGTACCCTGCAACCCTTTGTGACGAGCCACACGATGGCTTGTGAAGGGTGGCGGGCCATGCGAGCCGATGGACGCATAACACACTTGGTCCTTGAACTGACGGGCCGCTGTCAAATGCGCTGCCGGCACTGTTTCGCCGATTCGTCGCCCCGTGGCGGACACGGGCGGATGGCGGACGCCGACTGGCGGCGAGTTCTCACGTCGGCTGCGGAGTCCGGCGTCGGAAGAGTGCAGTTCATCGGCGGTGAGCCGACGCTGCATCCCGCATGTGCGGATCTTCTCGAGTTCGCCCTCGAACTCGGCTTCGGCGTCGAAGTGTTCACCAACTTGGTGCGCGTCAGCGCACGTTGGTGGGAGTTGTTCCAGCGATCCGGCGTGTCGGTGGCCACCTCCTACTACAGTGCGTCCGCGACCACGCATGACATGTTCACCGGGCTGGCCGGCAGTCATGCCCGAACGCGCGCGAACATCGCGGAAGCCGTTCGACGGGGTGTGGGAATTCGGGTTTCGGTCGTCGACATCGGTGACGCGGAATCCGCCCGGGCGGATCTACGCACATTGGGCGTCCACCACATCAAAACCGGTCGAATTCGGCAGATCGGTCGTGCCGCGCCAGCCGGGCGAAAGCCGTCGATGGCTGATCTCTGCGGCAGATGTGCTCAGGGACAGGCCGCCATCGACCCCGATGGCAACGTGCTGCCATGTGTCATGGCGAGATGGATCAGGATTGGCAACGTCTGTCGCACGTCACTGGCGGAAATCCTCGCGAGCCCGCGCATGGCCGCGGTGGAAAACGAATTCCATGCGGCATTCGACATGGCTGGTGGCGACGGAGAAGGCTGCTCGCCGGACCCGCAGGCGTCGTGTCCTCCTATTGGTCGCCCGTGAGTCTGGCGACGATCGAGGCCCGCTTGTCCTGCGCGGTCGGATCAGTGTAGTCGGCCAGCATTTCCAGGGCTTCCTGCCAGTGCTGGAATGCTTCGTCGGTGGCGCCCAAGGCGGTGAGCGTGGTCGCCAGGTGATCGAGGGTGGTGGCGAGCAGCCACCGGTCGGCGAGCTCTCGTGACATCGTGACGGCTCTTCGATGGAACCCGACGGCTTCCGCCATCCGGTTCAGACCCTGGTACGCCTCGCCGGTCCCGTCGAGCGACGCGGCTTCCCTCACCTTGTTCTCGAATGCGATGTGGATGGTGGTCGCGCGTTGAAATGAAATGAGGGCCTCGGAGTAACGACCGGCCAGGAGTTGAATTCGTCCGTAGTCGAGGAGTGCCCATCCCTCATTCCTCTGGTCACCCCGCTCCTGTGCGAGCGCGAGTGCTCGCTCCGCGGAGGTGAATGCATCGCTGAGTGCGCCAGTGTCCGCCTGAATTCGAGCCAGAGTGACCAGCCCCACTAATTCCTGGCGCAGATCGCCGAGCTCGCGCGAAATGGACAGGCTCTGCCGGACCGCGTCGGCTGCCGCGTCGTACCGGCCGAGGCCTGCGTACCCTTCGGCGAGGTTGAACAGCGCCGTGGCCTGGCGTGGGACGTCGCCCAGTGCACGGCTGAGCGCCAACGCGTCCCGTAGCGGTGCTATCGCATCGGCGAACCGGCGGGCGAGCAGGGCGAGTACGCCGATGAGGTTGGTGGACAGGAGTTCACCTTCACGGTCGCCCAGTGCACGTCGCATCCGCAGAACCGATCGGTGTACCTCAAGTGCTTCGTCGAGCCGGTGCTGTGCCGCGTACACGCCGCCCTCGGCCGCCAATGCCTCGGTTTCGGCGAGCGCGTCACCGTCGCGCCGAGCCGACGCGAGTGCCGTCTCGATCACCTGGAGCCGGTCGGCGAGCGACACCTGACGGGTGAAGTACGGTCTGAGCATCAGCCCCAGTTGCCATGCCATCCGGTCCAGTCCCGACTTCGCGGCGGCCTGCACGGCGGCGAGGAGGTT
Source organism: Pseudonocardiaceae bacterium (assembly GCA_035546415.1). Taxonomy (GTDB): domain Bacteria; phylum Actinomycetota; class Actinomycetes; order Mycobacteriales; family Pseudonocardiaceae; genus DATEPR01. Next base: position 9,970 of record DASZXM010000782.1, on the reverse strand, counting down.
GGGCCATTCGGCGTCGTACCAACGGACCCCGTCGAGATAGTCGGTGAACGTCGGAACGTCCCGCGGTTCGGGCTGGGCCGTGGGCGGCAGCAGCCGCATCGACGTGCGCATCGCCCGGCCAGCGGCGTGGGCCGTGTGCAGGTACCAGGCCAGCACCCGGTTCAACGCGGCGTATTGCTGGTCCAGCGATTCCTCGTGGTGAGCGGCATCCGTGGCGTACGCGCGGAGCAGGTCGTGGAACTGATACCGGTCGAGTGCGATTTCCTCGACGAGATGGGCGTTGACGATCATGTCCACCAGGTGACGGGCCTCGGCGACGGTGACATCGGCGAGTGCGGCTGCCGCGTGCACGCCGAACTCCGGCCCCGGATGCAGACCCAGCAACCGAAACATCCGGGCCGCTTCCACCGGCAACGCACGATAGGACCAGGCAAAGACGGTACGCACGGCGTCGGCCTCCTCGCCACCTTCCGCGGACAGGGCGTCCCACAGGCCGGACTCGTCCCGCAGATCCTGGATGAGTTGGGCGAGCGGCATCCACGGCCGCGCGGCCGCTCTTTCCGCCGCGATGCGCAATGCCAACGGCAGACACGCACACAGCCGCGCGAGCTCCGCGATGTCGGCCGGGTCGTCGGCCAAGCGGTAGTCGGATGTGATGGCACCGACCAGTTCGACCGCTTCGCTCTCGGCCAGGATCTCGACGGTGATGCGGCGGGCGCCGTCCCGCGCGATCAAGCCGATGAGCCGGCTCCTACTGGTGACGATCACCCGGCAGGTGTCGCTTCCCGGGAGCAGCGGCCGTACCTGACGCACGCTCGCGGCGTTGTCGAGCACGATGAGCATCCGGCGTTCGGAGAGCAGGGACCGGTACAGCGTGGCTTTGGCTTCGAGATCGGCCGGCATGCGTTCGGGGGTCACGTCGAGTGCTCTGAGGAACCGATCCAGCGCCTGATCGGGTGTAACCGGTGCACCCGGATCGTAGCCGCGCATGTTGACGTACAGCTGACCGTCCGGAAACCGCGCCCTGGCGCGATGTGCCCACCTGAGCGCCAGCGCGGTCTTGCCAACCCCTGCTGTGCCAACGAGAACGATCAGTGTGGCGGCATCCTGTTCGGCCGCGAGCAGGGTGGTGTCCAGGCGATCCAGCTCATTGGTGCGATTCACGAATCCGCGGACATCGCCCGGCAATTGCCGAGGAACCGATCGTTCGGACGAAGTCCGTCCGTGGAAGTGCACGCCGCCGCTGACCGTCTGCGCCTGAACAACGTCGCCAGCGCCTCCCGACACCTCGGATCGGGTGGCATCGCGGGGAACGGGTATCGTCTCGTCGGACGTTCTGTCGGATGAGCTCATCGGCATTCCTCCGCGCTCCTACCACGGTAACGCACAGCGTGCACGAGAAGAACCCCGCACCGGACACGATTGCCGCACCGGCGAAGGCGTCTTCACGTCATCATTGGCTCATCATTGGCGCCAGGTGATAGTGATACCCAAGGTACGCGTGTGGGCGAATGCCGGGCGGCCGCACGCAACGGTAGCGCCCTGGCGGCGGTTGATGAGACTGGTTCGCTTTGCCTGTCAGCTCTTCGACCGGGATGATGAAACTCCACACTCCTCGTGGCGGACACTCTTCGGCCAGCGTACGGCCGGCGGGACGAGTCGGCGATCCGAGCGAGGTCGGTCCGGCCGGGGTACCGTTGATCGGCTCCGGCGGTCACGGGAATATGTGTGACACCGGACACTCCGGTATCGGCTGCCACATTTGCCGAGCACCGAGTCCAGCATTTCCGGCCATTGTCACCCGGCGCCCGGATCAGTCGTCGAAGAACGTGTCCGGGTGATTGAGGAACGTTCGCCACAGCTTGACCAGTTCCAGGTCGTCCCAGTCGCGGTCGGCGACGCCGTCGTCGGTCAGCTCGACGATCTGCGCTCCCGGGATCGCCGCGATCAGCGGGGAGTGTGTCGAGTAGACGATCTGGACGTCGTCCGCCTCGGCCAGGTCCTGCAGCAGGTACATCAGCATCAGGGTGGACCGGAACGACAGCGGGCCCTCCGCCTCGTCCAGGAGGTAGAGGCCGGGGCCGGTGAACCTGCCCTGGATCGCCTGCAGGTACGACTCCCCGTGACTGACCTGATTCGCCAGCCGGTCCCCGTACCCCGGCAACCCGTGCTCGGTCATGAACTGCAGCATCCCGGCGGCGGTCTCCGCGCGGAGGAAGAAGCCCATCGCCTTCCGGCGGAGGAACCGGTTCCCGATCGCCGTCCTGGACAACCGCATCACGCGGCTGAGTTGGCCCTTCTCCAGCGGGGAACCGTACTGCCGCCCGCCGTGTCCGCCGCGCACGTCGATGCCGTACGCCTCGGCGACCGCCTCCAGCAGCGTGGACTTGCCGCTGCCGTTGGCGCCCATCAGCACCACGATGTTGCTGCGCAGCGCCAGGCCGTGGGCGGCGATGTCGCGAATCGCGGGAATGGAGAACGGCCAGCCGTCGTGGGTCGGCCGGATCTCGATGCCGTCGATCAACACCGGTCGAGCGTAACCGGCCGTACCTCCCCGTGACCGCCGTGCGGCCGTCCGGGTGACACCCAGGCGTCCCGGAACCCCGCGGCGGCAGGATTCGTCACACTGGCGGGACCTTGTGGGGAGGTGGGGGCGCCGTGGCCAATCCACTTGTCGCGCAGCGGCAGAGTTCCACGACCTGGCACTCCGGCATCAACTTGTTCGACGACGCGGCTGGGCTCTACGACGGCGTGCAGTCGGGCAGCTGGGTGGAGGGCGGGCTGTCCGCCTTCGGTGTCGGCATGGACGTGCTGACCATCGCGATGAACCCGGTCGGCACCCTGATCTCCTACGGCCTGAACTGGCTCATCGAACACGTCCAACCTCTCCAGGACGCGCTCAACCAGCTCGCCGGGGACGCCGACCAGATCCAGGCCTACTCCAAGACCTGGGGCAACATCGCCACCGCCGTCGGCAAAGCCGCCCAGGACCTCACCACCGCCGTCAAGACCGACACCGCGAACTGGACCGGCCAGGCCGCCGACACCTACCGGGCCAACGTCACCGACAAGATCGACCACATCAACGCCGCCGCGACCTGCGCGTCCACCATCTCCACCGTCGTGGAGATGGTCGGCGTCCTGACCGCCGCCGTCCGGATGATCGTGCGGGACATGGTCACCCAGGCGGTCGGCGACTTCATCCAGGACGCCCTGGAGGAGGCGTTCTCCCTGGGCCTGGGCACGCCGGTCGTGGTGGCACAGGTCGTGGAGCAGGTGTCCGAGTGGATCACCAAGATCACCGGTGTCATCAAGAAGCTGCTCAACTCCGTCGAGGCGTTGCGGCCGCTGATGAGCAAGCTGGAGGAGATCTGGTCGGCCATCCAGAAGGTGATGAACGCCCTGCACGGCCATGCGGGCGGCGACGAACCGCACCTGCCCTCGGACAGCACCCACCCCTCGTCGGTCGACGAGCCGCCCACGACCACCACCCCCAGCGACGCCACCACACCGTCCAGCGCGCCCCACGACGCACCGCCCGACACCGGTGACCCGGCGCCGACCACGGGCCCGGCCGACCCCACCGACCCGACGACGCCGTCGAGCAGCGACGGCACCACACCGTCCTCCGCCGACGACGAGCCGCCCACCGGCGGCCAGCAGTCCGACGGCAACGGCGGCTGCGACGGCAAGGGCGGCGACCCCGTCGACGCCGTGTCCGGCCAGATGATCACCAGCGTCGACGACGTCGAACTGCCCGGCCTGCTGCCCCTGGTGCTGCGCAGGGCCTACGCGTCCGGCTACCGCGGCGGCCGGTCGCACGGTCCCGGCTGGGCGTCCACTCTGGACCAACGGCTGGAGTTCGGCCCGCTGGGCGTGCGCTACTTCGGTGACGACGCGGAGCAGTTGCACTATCCGCTGCCGACGGGCCGGGCGGCCGTTCCCGAATTCGGCGCCCGCTGGCCGCTGACGTGGGACGGCGTGTCGGACACCTATCGCGTCGAGGACCCCAGGACCGGTTGGGTGCGCCACTTCGGTCCCGGCCGGGGCACCCCGGGTGTCCGCCCGATCACCGCGCTCACCGACCGCAACGGCAACCGCGTCGACTACGTCCGCGACGACCACGGGGTGCCGATCGGGATCACCAGTTCCGCGGGTTATCGGATCGACGTGGGCACCCAGCGGACCGACGACGGCGTCCGGCTCACCGGTCTGACGCTGCGTCGCGCCGATCTCGAACCCGCGCCGCTGGTCGGCTACCGCTACGACACCGCGGGCCGGCTGGTCGAGGTCGTCGACGCCGCCGGGCTGCCCTTCCGCTACGAGTACGACGACGCCCACCGCATCACTGCCTGGGTCGACCGGGAGAACTACCGCTACCGCTATGTCTACGACGCCGACGGCCGGGTCGTGCGCGGCGAGGGCGACGGCGGCGTCCTGTCCGCCGACTTCGCCTACGACCTGGACAACCGGATCAGCACGGTCACCGACAGCCTCGGCAACACCACCGCCTACCACTACGACGAGTTCCAGCACGTCACGAAGATCGTGGACCCGCTGGGCGGCGTGGAACTGACCGAGTACGACCGCAACCACCACCTGCTGTCCCGGACCGACGCGCTCGGCAACACCACGCGCTACACCCGCGACGCCGACGGCTCACCGGTCCGGGTGGACCGCCCGGACGGCACGGCAATCACGCTGTCCTACAACGAACTCCGGCTGCCGGTCGAGTTCGTCGGGCCGGACGGCGGCGGCTGGCACTACGACTACGACGAACGCGGCAACCTGGTGCGGCTCACCGATCCCGCGGGCGCGGTGACCAGCTACGGCTACGGCCCCCGCGGTGAACCGACGTCGGTGACCGACCCGCTCGGCCGGACGACGACGGTGGTCACCGACGCCGCGGGCCTCCCGCTGAGCGTCACCGGACCCTCCGGCGCCACCGAGACATACCAGCGCGACGCCGCGGGCCGGTTGGTTGCGGTGACCGACCCGATGGGCGCGGTGACCACGACCGAGTGGTCCGCGACGAACAAGCCGCTGCGCTGCCACTATCCGGACGGCACGACCCAGACCTGGCAGTGGAACCGCAACGGCGACCTGGTGGCGGCCACCGATCCCGGCGGCGCCACCACCCGGTACGAGATCGGCGCGTTCCACGAGGTGGCCGCCCGGACCGACCCGGACGGCGCCCGGCACGTCTTCGGGCACGACACCGAGCTGCGGCTGGTCCAGGTGGTCAACCCGCAGGGCCTGGTGTGGCGCTACACCTACGACGCGGCCGGCAACCTGGCCGGCGAGCAGGACTTCAACGGCCGCACCCTGCGGTACGCACACGACGCCATGGGCCAACTCGTCGAACTGGTCAACGGCGCGGGTGAAACCACCGCCATCACCCGGGACGCCATCGGTCGGATCACCGAGCAGCGCGGCAGCGACGGCCGGCACACCAGGTTCGCCTACGACCCGGCCGGCCGTCTGACACACGCCAGCAACGCGGACTGCGAACTCCGGTTCACCAGGGACGCCCTGGGCCGGGTTCTCGCCGAGGCCGTCGACGGCCGGGTCGTCGCCTCCGCCTACGACACGGCCGGCCAGCGCACGTCGCGCACCACCCCGACCGGCCGCGTCTCGTCCTGGCAGTACGACGCGGTAGGGCGGCCGCTGACGGTCACGGCGGCCGGCCAGCGGATCACGTTCGGGCACGACGCCGCCGGGCGGGAGACCCACCGGTGGCTCGGCCCGCACATCGCCGTGACCAGTGCCTGGAACCCGGTCGGCCAGCTCACCGCCCGCCAACTGGTCGACGTGACCGACCGGGATGGCGGGCGCATCTCGGAACTGTTGTTCGGCCGCACCTGGACCTACCGCGCCGACGGTCTGCCGAACTCCGTCACCGACGACCTGGAGGGCACCCGCCGGTTCGACCTCGACCCGCTGGGCCGGGTCACGTCGGTGCATGCCGCCACGTGGCAGGAGCGCTACGAGTACGACAGCAGCGGCAACCTGACCTTCAGCGCGGACAGCCGGGCCGCCGGCTCACCGGTGGCCGGTCCCCGGCTGACCACCGGCACGCTGCTGCGGCGGGCCGGCCGCAGCCACTTCGACTACGACGCGCAGGGCCGCCTGGTCCGGACCGTCCGACAGACGCTGTCCGGCCGCCGCCAGATCTGGACGTACCGGTACGACAGCCAGGACCAGCTGGTCGACGTGGTCAACCCGGCCGGCCACCGCTGGCGGTACCGCTACGACCCGCTGGGCAGGCGCGTCGCCAAGCAGCGCCTGGACGGCCCCACGGTCGTGGAAGAGGTCAGGTTCAGCTGGGACGGCGACACCGTCGCCGAACAGGAGCACCGCGGGCCGGACACCGCGGTCACCGCGACGACCTGGGACTACGAGCCGGGTGCGCTGATCCCGGTCAGCCAGGACCGCCGCCGCTTCGACGGCCGCACCCCGCAGGACGTGATCGACCGGCAGTTCCACGCCATCGTCACCGACCTGATCGGCACCCCCACCGAACTGGTCACCACCGAGGGCCGGATCGACTGGCGGCGGCGTGCCGGCCTGTGGGGCAACGAGTACCGGCCGGCCACCGGGTCCGCGCACGAATGCCTGCTGCGGTTCCCCGGCCAGTACCACGACTACGAAACCGGCTTGGACTACAACCACCACCGCTACTACGACCCGGAGACCGCCCGGTACACCGGACCCGATCCGCTGGGCCTGGACCCGGCGCCCAACCACCACGGCTACGTCGACAACCCGCTCACCTGGACCGACCCGCTCGGCCTGGCCGGCATCACCAAGGCCCGCTACCTGTACCTGGACCGGCCCGGCTACTGGAACTACGTGCTGAAGGACTCCAGCGGCAAGATCTACTACGTGGGTCGGGCCGGCCCGAACGAGACGGTGCAGAGCGTGGCACGTCGACACGCGGCCAACGGCGACCGGTTCAACCCCGACCCTGCCAACCCGGCCAACGGCGACACCCTGGAGCGGGTACCCGGATCGCGGACGTACGGCCAGGCGCGGCTGATGGAACAGGACATGATCGACAAGAACGGCACGTTCATCGGCAAGGGCGCGGGTACCCAGCGCGGTAACGTCATCCGCGGCATGGATCCGGACAAGCTGGCCGAGTACCAGGACTATGAGAACCGCAAGAACAGTGGACTAGGATGCCCCAAGTGAACGACCAGGTCCTTCCGGCGGCGGTCCGGGACGCCGCGGCCGCGGGCTTCGCCGAGGTCACCGAGGAGTTCGGCGAACGGGCCGGCGGAGCACCCACGCTGGCGGAGTTCCTGGAAATCCTGGGCTGGGCGGTTCCGGTCGGCAGCGACGCGACCGACGGCACGTTCCCGCTGCCGCTGCCGTTGACGGTGAAGCTGGCCGGCAACAAGCGTTACCGGAGCCCGGCCGAGTCCAGGGTGGGCGACCTGGACGACGCCCTGTTCGTCGACACGTCCGACCACACCGCCGCCCTGATCGACGCGCTGCGGGCCGACCAGGGCAGCCCGGTCACCCCGAGGCAGTTCGCGGCGGCCGTGCTGGAGGTGCTGCGGACCGGCCACCTGACGTTCGCCGACGTCGAGGCCGACGACATCCGCGACGTCACGGCGAACGTGCCGGCCAAGCGGGTCGCCAAGCCACGCATCGGTGACGTGCTGGCGATCCCGGCGAAGCAGGGTGGCTACCACCTGGCCGTCGTGCTGGCCAGGAACAGTTTCGGCACCGCGCTGGGCCTGTTCGGCGGCGTGTCCGCCACCGGCAGGCTCACCGACGACCTGCGCCGGTCACCGCGGCGGTTCCCGGTGTACACCGACGACGAACAGGTCAAGCAGGGTGCGTGGCGGGTCGTCGGGCACGACGAGAGCCTGCTGTCGTCGTTTCCCGCCAGTCCCGAGATCTACCACAAGCCGGGCGCCTGGGAGGGCGTCGGTATCGACACCGGGGAGTTCGGGGTGGCGGAATCGCCCGGTGACGGCGCGTTGCGCAAGATCGACGCCGATGAGGCGGCGGCGGTGGGCCTGACCGACGGCAGCTATCGGCAGGGACACATGTCCGAGCATCTCGCACCGTGGCTGGACGCCGGTCACGGCTCCGCGTGAAATCGGCTGCGTGAAATCGGCTGCGTGAATCTGCGCCGTGAAAATCGGCAGCGTGAAATCGGCAGCGTGAAGATCGCCGCCGTGCACCGGCAGCGTGCCTGACCGGCGACGGTCATCGTCTCGACGTGCGCCGCGATGCCGGGTCGCGTCACGCCGAGTGCTTGATCCTCCCGTCACCTTCGGCCACCACCGGCAGCGCGCGCCACTGCCGCATCGAGTCCACGTCGTCCGGCACTCCGGCGCACACCACGTAGTGCGTCGGGGCCATCGCCAGGTGCCGGCCGGGTAGCCGGGTCATGCAGGCCGCGTGCGCCTCGACCGGACTCGTGCCCGACAGATACGCGACCAGGCCCGTCCGTGTCGCGACCACGCGCGACGGTCCGACGGCATCGGTCACCAGTCGCCGCACCGCGGACAGCCGCACCCAGTTGGAGTCCACGCACACCCAGTCCGCGTCGCGGACGACCGGTGGCACCCCAGTCACCTCGCCCAGCCGGGCCAACGGCACGTTCTCGGCGGCGGCCGCCACCAGCAACCGCTCCACGCCCCGCAGCAGCAGTTCCGTCTCGGCCTCGCCGACGTGCCGCAGGTCCACCGTCAACGCCAGCATCAGTTCCGGTGCCAGCTTCGCCGGATTGCACATCATCACCACCGGAAAGTCCGCCGACTCCGTCCACCGCACCACCGTCGGCCCGGTCGCGTCGCCGGCCGCGTCGACCGACGGCTCCGGGAACGGCAGGTGCGAACTCAGGTCGTTCAGCGAGAAGTCCCGGGTGAACGCCGTGCCGCGGTCGTGGCCCACCTCGTCGATGATCCGCCACAGGCGGGGTGCGTCGAACATGCTGTGGGTGTTCGCCGCCAGCGTCGCCCTGGCCGCCCGTGCCACCAACTCGTCGAACGACGAAGCATCGACGTCCAGCGCCAGCAACCCGTCCTGCGCCAGGCTTCCCACGTATTCCCGCAGCCGCAGGCGAAAGCGGTTGCCCGACACCGACGCGAACACGCATCGGGACGTCCCCGTGCGCCAGCCGAGCACCGCGCACACGGCCGCCAGCAACACCACCTGCGGGCTGCTCTTCGTCCGCGCCGACACCGTCCCCAACGCCACCCCGGCCGCCGGTGACTCCAGCACGCAGATCCGCAGGCCGGTCCCGGGACGCGCCGGCGGCGGCACCGGATACACCGCCTGCGGTGCCGTTCGCAGCAGGCTTTCCCAGTAGCGCAGCGCCGCCTCGGCCGCGCGCGAGCCGCGCGGGGACCGTTCGACCGCCGCTTGGTCCAGCGGCTGGTGGCCGGGTTCCCCGACGACGTGGGCCGCGGGCGAGCCGACCAGTTCGGTGAACTGCCGACCGATCAGCGCCATGCTGCCGAAGTCGACCGCCATGTGCGAGTACACCGCCACCACGGCGGCGACCGTGTCGCCGTCGACCGCGACGGCGACGCGCAGCGGGAGTCCGGTCCGGAAGTCCACGCCACGCGACCGCAGCGTCGCCACCAGCGAGTCGGCGTCCGCGCCGTCGCGGTGCACCTCGACCAGCAGGGTGCCGCTGCCGAGCACCTCCTGCGTGTCCGACGGGAACCGGGTGCGCAGCGCCTCGTGCCGCGCCAGCAGCACCGCCAGGGCCGCCGTCACGTCCGCGAGCGTGACGGCGGCGGGCAGCGTGAAGACCCAGTGCAGCACGGCCGACGCGGGGTCCGTGTCGACCCAGTTCAGGGTGTTGCGCTGCCCGAACGTCAACGGTCCGGAGCCGGACCGGGCCCCCGAGAACGGCACCGGCAGCAACTCCGGCGGCATGCCGTCACTCTCGCCAGAGCACCGGGCAGTACGCCGGGTCGGCGTAGTCCGGGTGTCCGTCGGC
>DASZXM010000781.1:0-3890 GCA_035546415.1 Pseudonocardiaceae bacterium | reverse complement strand
TCCGGTCGGCGCCAGCCCCCAGGGGGCCACGAACACGTTGATCAGGATCACGTACAGGATGAGCTGCTTCATCCACGAACCCCAGGACAGCAGCGCGAAGTAGGGGCCGGAGTGCTCCAGGGTGCGGGCGTGCTCGATCATGCCGAACTCGTTGGTGCCACCATGGTTTTCCACCGGAATCCGGCCGGTCTCGGCCAGGATCACCAGAAACAGCGCTGCCGCAGCCAACAGGTGCGCGGGCCGTACGATCTGCCCGGCCGAGGAGCGCACGGTTTCGGCCAGGGCGTAGGGCAGGTCGGTCCCGGTGATCAACGCGACGGTGAACACCACGAACAGCACCACCGGTTCGGTGATCGCGCCGAACGTGGTGGCCCGGCTGGAGCCCATCTGCGCGTACGGGCCGCCGCTGTCGGCCGCCGCGACCGCCACGACGAAGGCGGCCAGGGCGAGGATGAACCCGCCGCCGAGGATGTCGCCCATGTAGCCCAGCGGCAGTGGATAGCTGGTCAACACCGGGATGAGCATCGGCACGGTGAGGTAGCAGGCGAACGCGATGATCGGCGCGGCCAGGAACAGCCAGCTCGCTCCACGCGGGGCGAGGGCTTCCTTGCCGAACAGTTTGCCCAGGTCGTAGTAGGGCTGGAGGATGCGCGGGCCGCAGCGGCCCTGCAACCGGGCCTCGACGCGGGCGATGACACCGGTGACCCAGGGCGCGGCGATCAGCACGGTCAGCACCTGAGCCGCTTGCACCACCCCGGGCGCGAGCACGGGGCCGGTCATCGGAATCTGCCCGGACGGGTCGGCAGAGCGCGAGTGCCAGGCCCATACGGGCGGTGATCTTTGTCGGGGACTTCGACCTCGCTCACCCTGGTCTCCTCTACCGTCTGATCGAACACTCGATCGGGTAGAGGCCATCAGCGGGTCATCCCGCGGTTGCGGCGAGCCTCATCGCCGTCCTGCGCCCACTGATACTGACCCAGTGACGGCGATCACGCAACAACGATCACCAACGACACCCTGCCGGCCGCGGAGCCGTGCACTGCTGATCGTGTGATGGCTGATCACTTTCCGCCCCTTCGTGCGGTACCGTCATTTCGGCGTCACGACCTATTCCGAGACGTCCCGGTGGTGGGGCCCACCGGACCCCAACCGCGAACGTGTGTTCGCCAACGGTCCCTACCCGATAGCCATGCTGAGCTGTGGGTAGGAGGCGATACGCGATGCGCCTGGCGGGCCGCGCTCTCCGGCTGACGATCTTCATCGACGCGGACGACACCTGGCACCACAAGCCGCTATACCACGAGATCGTGCACCGAGCGCACAAGGCCGGCCTGGCCGGCGCGACCGTGCTGCGCGGCGTCGAAGGCTTCGGCGCCAGCTCGCTGATCCACACCACCCGCATCCTGTCCCTGGCCGAAGACCTGCCCGCCGTGATCCTCATCGTCGACGCCGAGGACCGGATCAGGGACTTCCTGCCCCAGGTCGAGGAACTCATCGACGAAGGCATGATCATCCTCGACGAGGTGGAGGTCATCCGCTACGTGGGCAAGAAGCACGGCGGCTGACCAGCGCACGGCCCCCAGTCGGCGGATCGCTGCTACCGTGGAAATGACCACCGGTAACCAGGGACGGTGGCGGCGATGAAGCTCGCCGAGATCGCGCCGATCGGCGCTGATGGCTTCTACCCACCCCGCTCGCCGGGAACCTGTGTGTGGCCGGCGGCTGACGTCGGGAGGAGCCATGGGACTGGACGCGCACCCGGTGAACCTGCGGTGTTCGGCGTTGGTGTTCCGCGAGGACGCGGTGTTGCTGTGCCAGCGAATCACCGACTGGGTGGTGCCCGGCGGCACCCCGGAACCGGGCGAAGCGGTGGCGGCATGTGTCCGGCGGGAGGTTCGTGAAGAAACCGGTCTCGCCGTCACCCCGGTCGGTGTCGCGTTCGTACTGGATGCCACCAACCCCGACTACGACGACACACTGATCGAGGTCATGTTCCTCGCCGAGGAGGACGGCGACCCATCATCCCGCGACGGCACGTCGCCGCGATGCGTGGAGGACGGACTGCTTCCCCGGTTCGTGCCATTGGACCACCTGGCCAGGATTGAGCTCCGGCCGCCGATCGCCGGCCATATCCGGGCCTTCCACGCCGCCATCGCGGCGGCCGTCGACGCACGTCGACCGCCGCGAACGGCCGCGTACCTGGGCAACGTGTGGCGACCCGCGGCCGGGACCGCGCGGAGGGCATGGTGACCGCCGGCACGAACCACCACGATCCGACCGCGGTGCTGGCCGCGATCGCCGACCGGGTGCATCCGCTGCTACCGCCGGACCGGCGGGCGATCGTGGAGGAGGCGCTGGCGCGCGTCCGCATCGGGCGGGTTCGGGTGCTGGTCCTCGGGGAGGCCAAACGCGGCAAGTCCACCCTGGTCAACAGCCTGTTCGACGCCGACCTGCTGCCCACCGGCGCGCTGCCGTTGACCTCGGTAGCCACCGTCGTCACGGTCGGCACTCCCACCCGCGCCCAGGCCCACTACCAGGACGGGCGAGTCGAGGAGATCCGGCTAGACCAGGTCGCCGGCCTGGTCAGCGAACGCGGCAATCCCAGCAACACCCAGCGGGTCGACCGGGTGACCATCGTCGCGCCCTCGCCGCACCTGCCGGCAGGCACCGACGTGGTCGACACGCCCGGCACCGGGTCCGTCCACCTCGCCAACACCGAAGAGGCCACACGGGCCCGCGCGACCGTGGACCTCGCCGTCCTGGTCGTGGCCGCCGACCCGCCGGTCTCGGCCGCCGAACTCGTACTCGCCCGCGACGTGCTGACCACCGCCGCAGCCACCGCGGTCGTGGTGAACAAGACCGACCTGGCCATCCCCGACGCGGTGGGCGAGATCGTGGCGTTCACCCGCGACGCGGTCACCAACGCCGTCGACACCGCGGTACCCGTGTTCCCGATGTCGCTGCGCGCTGGTGCGACCGGCGGGGTGGACGCATTGATCGAGTGGGTGACCGAGCGACTGGCCGTCCACGGCCACCGCGACGTGCTCACCTCGACCGGCCGCGCGCTACGCCGCGAGGCCACAGCGGTGCTGGACGGGCTGCGGGTGGAACACGAACTGCTGCGTTCCACCGAACACGACAGCGCGGTCACCGTGGCAGCGCTGCGCGAGATCCTCGACCAGGCCAGCGCCGCCGCGGACACGGCGGCCGATCACCTGCGGGCCGAAGCCCGCCGAGCCCGCGCTCGGCTGGACGACCAGCATGACCGTGAAGTTGCCGCCGCGATGCGGGCTGCCCGCGTCGAACTAGGCACCGCATTGCCGGACGGGACGGCCTCGCCCGAGCAGCGGGCCGCCGAATTGCGCGAGCGGATCGAGATCGAGGCACGCCGACGATGCGCGGCCTGGTTCGACCGCATCGCGCCGGACATGGCCGCGATGCTGCACCGCGCCGCCGAGCACGCCCTGACCGGGCTGGACCGACATCTGGTCGCCGCCCGCCAGGCGGCCGAGCAGGCGCTGCATCTGCGGTTGACGCCCGTCGAATCCCTGCCGGCCACGCCACCGCCGCGACTGCCCCGGCTGGAGACCGGACCGGCCGCCGTGTGGCAGGAGCTGGTGACCAGCGCGCTGGCGCGCCGTCTGCCCGCCGCGGTGCGCCGCCGCCGGCTACACACCCAACTACGGGAGCGGGCCAGCGGCGCGGTGTCGAGGCCGTTCGGGCGGACTCGCTCGGCGGTGCAGGACTGGCTAGCCGACACCACCCGGATGGTCGAACGCGACCTGTCCACGGCCTGGCGTACCCACCTGGCCGCGCTGGAACAGGGGTTGCGGGAGGCCGAGCGGCATCGGCAGCGCACCGACGCCGAGATCACCGGCGCGCTCGCGGCG
>DASZXM010000780.1:0-10234 GCA_035546415.1 Pseudonocardiaceae bacterium | reverse complement strand
GCGGTGGTCACCTCGGTCAGCTTCTCCTCCTCGACGACGATTCCGGTGTCCTGCCGGATCCTCGCCGCCGCCTCCAACAGGGCGAGGGAGTCGTAGCCGAGGTCGTCCAAGGGCGTGTCCAGCGCGCCCTGGGACAGTTCGGCGGGATCGCCCTCACCGGCGCTGTCCGCGATGTAGCGGAACAGCTGCTCCGGTTGCAGTTCGGTCATGTTCGATCCTCCATTCCGGATTGCTGGGATCAGGCCGGCGCACGTACCACCACGGCCGAGTTGAAACCACCGAAGCCGCGCGCCAGTACCAGCGCCGTGCGGATGGACGCCGGACGCGCCGCGCCGGTGACCACGTCGATGCCGTACTCCGGCGGGACATCCGCGGTGTACGGGGTCGGTGGGATCGTCGCGTGGCGCAGGGCCTGCAACGCCGTGACGACGTCCAGTGGGCCGCCGCCGGCGCCCGACCGGCCGTAGCCGGCCTTGGGCGCCGTGACCGGCACGGCACGCGGTCCGAACACCGCCGCGATGGCGTCGGCCTCGGCCCGGTCGAGTTCGGGCAGCCCCGCCGAGTCGGCGAACACGACGTCGACGTCCTCCGGCGTGACATCCGCGTCGGCGAGTGCCAGCCTGATCGCCTCGCGCAGCGTGCCCGGCCGGTCCGAGCCGGGTGGCGGGTCGAACGTGGCGGCGTGCCCGGCGATCTCGCCGTACGACCGGACACCTCGGTCGTACGCGGACGCCGGATCCTCCAGCACCAGTACGGCGCCGCCCTCCGCCGGCACGTAGCCGTTCGCGGCGACGTCGAACGGCAGGTACGCCCGTTCCGCGATGCGCGCCCTGCTGACCCGGCCGTGCGAGTACTGCGCGATGAACCCCCACGGGTCGAACGCGGAGTCCACGCCACCGGTCACCACGAGCCGGTCACCGGAGCGCACCTGACGCCACGCCTTGCCGATCGCGTCCAGGCCGCCTGCCTGTTCGCCGACCAGCACACTGCTCGGGCCACGCATCCGGTGCCGGATGGACACCTGGCCGGTGTTCGCCGCGTAGAACCATGCGAACGACTCGTACACACTCACCGCGGACACGCCTTCGGTCCACAGTTTCCGGAACTCCCGGTGGGTGAAGTCGGACCCGCCCTGTCCGTTCGACAGCACGACGCCCATGTCCTCGTCCGGCAGCGCACCCTCGGTCACTCCGGCGTCATCCAACGCTTGGGCGGCCGCGTACAGCGCAAGGCGGGTCACCCGGTCGGTCTGGGTCAGCAGGCGCTTCGGAATCCGTTCCTCGGCACGGAAGTCGCGGACCTGCCCGACAAGGCGCACCGGGTAACGGGTCGCGTCGAAGCCGGTCACCTCACCGATCCCGCCCCGTCCGGCGAGCGTGGCGGCCCAGTACTCCGCCGGGTGCAGGCCGGTCGGCGCCGTGACGCCGATGCCGGTCACGGCCGCGGTCATGCGTCCACCACCCCCACGTCGCGCAGTACCATCGCGCTCTGAAAACCGCCGAAGCCACTGCCGACGGTCAGTACCGTGCCGACCTGCTGGTCGCGTGCGGTCAGCGGCACATAGTCCAGGTCGCACTCCGGGTCCCGCACGTGCAGGTTCGCCGTGGGCGGGACGATGTCGTGCTGGATCGCCAGGGCACAGGCGCCGATCTCGATCGAGCCGATGGCGCCCAGCGAGTGGCCGACCATTGACTTGATGGAGCTGACCGGGACCCGGTACGCGTGCTCGCCGAGGCTGCGCTTGATCGCGGCCGTCTCGTGCCGGTCGTTCTGTTTGGTGCCCGAGCCGTGCGCGTTGACGTAGTCCACATCGGTCGGATCGACGCGGGACCGGGCGAGTGCGGCACCCGCCGCTTCGGCGAGTTCTTTGCCGTCGGCACGCAGTCCTGTCATGTGGTAGGCGTTGCACCGGGTCGCGTAACCGGCGACCTCCGCGTATACCCGGGCCCCGCGCCGTCGTGCGTGGTCGTGGTCCTCCAGCACGAACATGGCCGCGCCCTCGGCGAGCACGAAACCGTTGCGGGACGCGTCGAACGGGCGCGACGCGGTCTCCGCCTCATCGTTGCGCGGCGTCGTCGCCTTGATGGCGTCAAAGCACGCGGCGACGATCGGCGACACCGGCGTGTCCGACGCACCGGCCACCACGGCGGTGGCGCGGCCTTCCCGGATGAGTTCGGCGGCATGGCCGATCGAGTCGATGCCCGACGTGCAGCCCGTGGACACCATCGTCACCGGGCCCTCCGCCCCGACCTGCCAGGCGACCTCACGCGGCATCGCACTGGGCACCAGGTAGTCGAACATGTGCGGGGACAGATGGTCGTCGGGCATTTCCCAGTACCGGCCGGAGTCGGACAGCACCAGGTACTCCCGCTCCAGGCTGGTGGCGGCACCGACGGCGCTGCCGACGGTCACGCCGATCCGGCCGGGATCGAGGCCGGCCATGTCCAGTCCGCTGTCGGACACCGCGTCCCGGCCGCACACCACGGCGAACTGCGCGGCCCGGTCCAGTCGGCGGACCATGCGCGGCGACAGGCCTTCGAACGCCGGGTCGAAATCGCATTCAGCGGCCACCTGGGAACGGAATCCGTGCGGATCGAAAAGAGAGATACGGCGGGTCGCCGTCCGGCCCGCCGTCAGCAATTCCCAGAACGCCTTGGTATCCGCGCCGCCAGGGGCTCGGACACTCATTCCGGTGATCACCACTCGACGACTGCTCACTGGGTGTCCTTCCCGATTTCGGATGGGCACCACCAGGATGGTCGGCATGGATTGAAATCGGCTGGAGGGACGATGTGCCGGAACAGCGAAGCCGCCCCGGTGCGTGGGCACCGGGGCGGGCAGGGCACGAACGACGACGTCAGAAAAGCCCGGCCAGCAACGGCACGCTGGCCGCCTCTGGTCGCCGGGGCAGTGGGACCACCGAGATGCGGTCGACATCGTCGTCGGCCGACAGCACCAGTTGGTGCACCTGTCGCAGCCGCGGCGACGGTTCCAAGCCGACCGACTCGACCATGCGCCCGCGCAGCTGCTGGTACACCTCCAGCGCCCGGGTGCGGTACCCGGACCGGAACAGCGCCAGCATCAGCTGGGCGTGCAGATCCTCGTGCAGCGGATGGGTCGCCACGAGCGCCGTCAGCTCGCCGAGCACCTCCCGGTGCCGGCCCAGCCGCAGATCGAAGTCGATGCGGTGCTCCAGCATGGTCATCCTGGACTGCTCCAAACCGGCGATCTCCGCCGCCAGCAGCCGACCCGGTTCGACATCGGCCAGCGCGGGCCCGCGCCACAGCGCCAGTGCGGCTCGCAGTTCGGCGACAGCCGTGACCAGGTCGCCATCGTGCACCGCGCGCAGCGCGGATTCCGAGCGGCTGCCGTACTCGGCGAGGTCGAAGAACGCACCGCCGGTGTGGAACTCGTAGCCGCTGGTTGCCGTCCGCAGCAGGTCTGCCGCCACGTCGGCCTGACTCAGCCCCCCGACCTGCGCCAAACCCTTGCGCAGCTGGAGAACGTACGTATGCAGGGTGGCGAGTGCCGTGCGTGGCCGGACGTTCGGCCACAGTTCGTCCACCAGTGCGGAAAGCGGGACCGGGCGGCCGTGGTTGAGCAGCAGCAGGGCGAGTACCTTACGCGGTTTGCCCGCGGTCGGAGCGGCGTTGCGCCGCTCGTCACCGACGCGGAGCGGCCCTAAGACAGTGATCTCCATAATTGTCTGACCCCAGAGTAAGTTCGATGATCGTTGTCAACGTCATGAGCCCGACTCTTCATATTCCACGCTAGCAGCTATGACAATTTGACGTTGGTCGCGGTGATATCCGTCACGGTTCGTCATAGATATCATGACTATGAGTGCAGAGCTGTTGACTGGCTCATGACAAGGAGCGACGCGATGGAGGCGGAAGAAGCGACAACAATGCGCACGACCGTGCGCGCGGCGGCCCCCCGGACACCGCCCGGAACGCTCGGCGAGCGGCTGCGCGCATTGCGCGTGGAACGCGGGCTGAGCCAGACCGAGCTGGCCGGTGACATCCTGTCGCCGAGTGCGGTCTCCCTGCTGGAGTCCGGCCGGCGCGAGCCGACCGACAAGACGCTGCGGTCGCTGGCCGAACGGCTCGGCTCGACGACCGAGTACCTGCGATACGGCACGGAGCCCGGCGACAGCGACACGGCGCGGCTGGCGGTGCTCGTGCCGGAGATGTGGGCGCACGCGGGTGACCACGAGCGGGCACTGCGGCTCTATGACGAGGTGTTGGAGTCACAGCGGCTCAGCCTGTACCTGGTCCGGCGGGCGCGGTTCGGCCGCGCGACAGCCCTGGAGCACACTGGGCGGGTCGACGAGGCGATCGCGGAGCTGGAGGACATCCGCGGTGGCGGTCGGACCCTGCCGTGGCTGGACGTCGACGCGGTCCTGACCACGTGTTACCGCAAGGTCTCCCGGCACCGGGAGTGCCTGGAACTGGCCACGGCGGCCGTGCAGCTCGCCGAAGGGGCCGGGCTGCGGGGCACGGCGAGCCACTCCAAGCTGGTCATCAACCTGATCCATGAACT
The DNA here is from genome assembly GCA_035546415.1 of Pseudonocardiaceae bacterium. Lineage (GTDB taxonomy): Bacteria > Actinomycetota > Actinomycetes > Mycobacteriales > Pseudonocardiaceae > DATEPR01. Next base: position 5,692 of record DASZXM010000780.1, on the reverse strand, counting down.
GCACGAGCAGAACAAGGTGGCGGAGTCCGTGCGGGTGGCCATGCACCACTTGGACGACGCGCTGGTCTCGGCGCGACCGGAACGGGCGGTGGGCTACCGGGACGCGAGTCTCGCGGCCGCCGATGCCGGGCGCACGGCGGAGGCGCTGCTGCTTGCGGAGCGGGCACTGAACGCGTACGAGATGGTCGCCGACGCCCGGGACGCCGCGCTGCTGCGCACGGTCGCGGCGATCGCGATGATGGCCAATCGGCCCGGTACGGCCGATGCCGCGCTGCGCGCCCTGGGCGAGGCGCACAGCGTGCTGGAGGTCGTCGGCTCCGGTGCCGATCTGGCGTTCGTCGAGATGGGGCTGGCCGGTACGGCCATGCAGAGCGGCGACGACCGGCAGGCGACGCACTGGGCGGAACTGGCGTTGCGGCATGGTGACGACGGGGTACCCAGGTCGGAGCGCGCGTTCGCATTGATCGTGCTGGCGCGCGGCCACCACGCCCGGGGTGATGTCGAGGCGGCCCGGGCGGATGCGGCACACGCCAGGGAGGTTCTGGCTGCCCTGCCGCCCAACCGGCGTTCCGCGCTGGCATGGCGTGAGTTCGGCATCGCGCTGCGGTTGATCGGGGACACCGAGGCCGCGTTCCGGGCGTACGAGTCGGCCCTGGAAGCCGTACAGGTGGGCGGCGTGTTCCCCCTGTAGCGCCCGACAGGACCTTCATCGGTCGTCAAGGCAGCGCCACGAGAGTGGAGAGGCACACGACCGAGGAGGAGGCCTGTGCTGGCATGACACTCACCACCGAGCGCCGGACCGACAGTCCCGAGTGGATTCTATGTCCGGGCTGCCGGACCGCCGTCTACCACAAGCGTTGGGCGCGCAACCTCGATGTCTGCCGGGACTGCGGCCACCACGAGCGGCTCACCGCGCCGCGACGGCTGGCCGCACTGCTGGACGAGGGCACGATGCGGCCGATCGAGCCGGGTGTCCGGACGGCAGACGTGCTCAACTTCACCGACTCGAAGCCGTACCCGGACCGGATCAGGGACGCCCGGGCCCGCACCGGTCTGGATGAGGCCGTCGTCTGCGCACGCGGTCAGATCCGGGGCAGCGACGTGATCGTCGCCGTCATGGACTTCCGGTTCCTCGGCGGCAGCCTGGGCAGCGCCGTCGGTGAACTGGTCACCATCGCCGCCGACACCGCACTCACCGAGGCGACACCGCTGCTGCTGGTGACGGCATCCGGTGGCGCGCGGATGCAGGAGGGCGCGGTGGCCCTGATGCAGATGGCGAAGACGAGCGCCGCGCTGAGCAGACTGGATGACGCAGGCGTGCTGACGCTGTCACTGATCACCGATCCCACCTACGGCGGGGTCGCCGCGTCGTTTGCGACGCTGACTGACGTGCTGATCGCCGAACCCGGCGCCCGGCTGGGGTTCGCCGGCAGGCGGGTCATCGAGCAGACCATCCGGCAACAGCTGCCGCCCGACTTCCAAACCGCCGAGTTCCTTCTGGCGCACGGCTTCCTGGACATGATCGTGCCCAGGCACGAACTGCGCAGGGAGATCGGCCGCCTGCTGCGGATCGGCAACGCCGCCACGGCGGGCGCACGGACCGGTGGGCGGCACCCTGACGGTGACCCCGTGGTGCGCGATCCGGGCCGGCTGCCCGAGCTGGACTCCTGGGACGCCGTACGCACCGCACGCGACCTGCGCCGGCCGACCACGGCGGACTACCTGGCCCTGGCGTTCACCGACTTTCAGGAGCTGCACGGGGATCGCCTGTCCGGCGACTGCGCGGCCGTCGTCGTCGGCACCGCGTGGCTGGACGACCGGCCGGTGGTCGTCGTCGGGCAGCAGAAGGGCCACGATCCGGCCGAACTGGCACACCACAACTTCGGCATGCCGACGCCGGCCGGCTACCGCAAGGCCGCGCGTGCGATGCGGCTGGCCGCCAAACTCGGTGTACCCCTGATCACGTTGGTCGACACGCCCGGCGCGTATCCCGGCGCGTCGGCCGAAGAACAGGGCCAGTCGGTCGCCGTCGCCGAGAACATCAAGCTGATGACGACGTTGCCGGTGCCGGTGGTCTCCGTGATCACCGGGGAGGGCGGCAGCGGCGGCGCGCTCGCGCTGGCCACGGCCAACCAGGTGCTGATCTGTTCGCAGGCCGTCTACTCGGTGATCAGCCCCGAGGGGTGCGCGGCGATCCTGTGGCACGACCCAGCCGCCGCCCGCACCGCGGCGTACGCGATGGGCATCGACGCGCGGAACCTACTGCTACTCGGTGTGGTCGACGGTGTCATCCCGGAACCCGACGGTGGCGCCGGAGCCGACTCCCTGCTGGCCGCGGATCGGGTACGTGCGGCCCTGCTGGCCGCGTTGGCCGGTCTGGACCGCTGTCCGCCGGAGGAACTCGTGTCGCAGCGGCACGCGCGGTTCCGACGGTTCGCGCCGGAGCCGGACGTCGGGGAGATGACCGAGGTGACGCGATGACGGCAGTGGACAAGGCACACGGTGCCGGGAACGACATGGACGACCTGGTGGTCGCGGCGCGGACGCTGCTGTCCACCCTGCCGCACCAGCCGGAGCGGCTGTGTCTACGGTCCGGTGACGCCAGCGTGGAGGTCGCGTGGGCGACCGGCGCCGGAACGCCGGGCGCGGCCGTTCCGGCTGCACCCGCCGAGCGGCATGCGGACCCCGCGCGGCGTTTCGACGCCGGGCAGCCGGAACCGCATCGGATCTGTGCTCCCAGCGTGGGCACGTTCTACCGAGCGCCGGAGCCCGGCGCCGAACCGTTCGTCACCGAAGGGGACCAGGTCACCACTGGCCAGCAGGTCGGCATCGTCGAAGCGATGAAGCTGATGTTGCCGGTGGAGGCCGATCGCGCCGGCCGCGTGGCCCATGTGTGCCGATCCGACGGTGACTCGGTGGAGTACGGCGAACCGCTCGTCGAGCTGGTGCCGGACGAGGAGGCGTAGTGTTCGACAAGATCCTCATCGCCAACCGGGGCGAGATCGCTGTCCGCGTGGTGCGGACGTGCCAGGAACTCGGCGTACCGACGGTCGCCGTTTACTCGTCACGGGACGAGCAGTCCAGCGCGGTCCGGTTGGCGAACGAATCGGTGCGGATCGGGCCGCCCCAGGCCAAGCACAGCTACCTGAACGCGATGGCGGTCGTCGAGGCGGCGATGCGCACCGGAGCGGATGCGATCCACCCCGGCTACGGCTTCCTGTCCGAGGACCCGGACTTCGCCGACGTGTGCGCCGCCAACGGCATCACGATGATCGGGCCGCCCGCTGACGTGATGGCCGTACTCGGCGGGAAGATCACGGCGCGGGCGCTGATGCGGGACGCGGGCCTACCGCTGCTGCCCGGCGGGACCGACGCGCTGGACGCGGACGCCGCGGCGGAACTGGCCGGTCGGATCGGGTTCCCGGTGATCGTGAAGGCGTCCGCAGGCGGCGGTGGCCGTGGCATGTCGGTGGTCCGGGACGCCGAGTCGTTCCCGGCCGCCTACGCTCGCACGGAGGCGACGGCGCAGGTGCTGTTCGGTGACCACCGGGTGTACGTGGAGCGGTACCTGGACTCGGCGCGGCACGTCGAGGTCCAGGTGCTGTGCGACGGCCATGGCAATGCGGTGCACCTGGGCACCCGGGACTGCACGGTGCAGCGGCGCCACCAGAAGCTCCTGGAGGAGTCGCCCGCGCCCGACCTGCCGGCCGGACTGGCCGACCGGATGGGACGGGCGGCGCTGGACGGCGCGCTGGCCGCCGGCTACGTCGGGGCCGGCACGTTCGAGTTCCTCGTCGCGCCCGACGGCGAGTTCTACTTCATGGAGGTCAACTGCCGCATCCAGGTGGAGCATCCGGTGACCGAGATGGTCACCGGGATCGACTTGGTGGCCGAGCAGATCCGGGTCGCGTCCGGTGAGCCGCTGCGGCTGCGGCAAGAGGACGTACGGCAGGACGGCGTTTCCATCGAATGCCGGATCAACGCCGAGGACCCGGACCGGGACTTCCTGCCGACACCCGGCCCGGTGGCCGAGTTCGTGCCAGCGGGCGGTCCCGGCGTGCGGGTCGACACGCATGTGTTCACCGGCTACGAGATACCGCCGGACTACGACTCGCTGCTGGCCAAACTGGTCGTGTGGGCAGCGGACCGACAGGGCGCGATCAGCAGAATGCGCAGGGCCCTGGCGGAGTTCCGGGTGAGCGGACCGCGGCTGCGCACTACGCGCGGTTTTCTCGCGGATGTCCTGGGACAGCCACGTTTCGTGACAGCGACGCACGACACGTCCTTGGTGGAGCGGATGCTGACGGCCTGACCGGATCGGCCCCGCGCCATCTGAGGGTGGCCGCCGGGTGGTCCGAGCCGGGCCACCGGTCCGGGTCAGACCGTCGGGTCGGCGGCGAGGATCGCCCGGTGCAGGTCGAGCAGGCCCGCCGACGGCGAGGCCTGCAGTTCGCGCCGCTGGTGGTCGCAGAACCGGGTGAACACCTCCAGGGCACGCATCCGGTGGCCGGAGCGGTAGAGCGCCGTCATGTAGAGGGCGTGCAGCCGCTCGTGCGCCGGGTGGCGCACCGCGAGCGTCGCCAGATCGCTGAGCATCTCCCGGTGCCGGCCGACGCTCAGCTGCGCCTCCAGGTACAGCTGCACGGTGGCGAGGCGGGCGTCGTCCAGGGCGGCGACCTTGGCGCGCAGCAGCGGGCCGTGCTCGACGTCGGCCAGGGCCGTGCCCCGCCACAGCGCGAGCGCCCGGCAGAGCAGGTCGAGCGCGGCGCGGGCGTCGCCGTCGCGCATGGCCTGCCGGGCGCTCACGTCGAGTCTGGTGAACTCGCGCAGGTCGAAGGTGTCCGACGCGATGTCCAGCGCGTACCCGCCCGGTGCGGTGCGCAGCAGTTCGCGCGCGATGACGGCTCGCCGCTCGCCGAGGCGTTCGGCGAACGTCCGGCGCAGGTGCACGACGTACGTCTGCAGCGTGTTCTGCGCCGAACGCGGCGCCGAGCCGTCCCACAGTTCGTTCATCAGTGTGGTCGCCGTGACCATGTGCGTGTCGTTGAGCAACAACGCGGCAAGCACCTGCCGGGGTTTCGGTGCGGTCGGGGCGACCTCCACGTCACCGTCGCGAATGGACAACGGGCCCAGAACGGTGATGTGCATCGCTGGATTCCCCACGCCGGCTGTTCGCTTACCGCGGCTCCAGCTGGATTGTACCGCTGTGCTGTTCACCGTGCTGCACGCCGTCGGCCGTGCGATAGCTGAAAAAGACCTGCTCGGTACCGGAGACGAGGTTCTGCGCGTTCGAGATGACCGCCCCGGTCTTTTCGATCCAGCTCACCTGGTAGCGGCCCGGGGCGATCTCCGCGATGTATACCGGGAGCGTTCCGACGAGTCCGACCCGTTGGCCGCTGGACCCCGGCCGCAGGACGGTGAGTGTGACGGACTTGCCGTCGGCGGCGAAGTCCTGCCGGGCGACCAGGCCGTTGTCCAGCCTGGCGATCACCGAGTGCCCGACGGGAGTGAGATCTGGGTGGGATTGGGCCGCACCGGCCACAGCGCCGCCGACAGCCACCGTGACCACCGCGATCATTCCGGAAATCAGCTTCAGTCTCATGTCGCCAGCGTCGTGCACCGCACTTGGAAGTCACTGAGTCATCGGTGAACCACCGGGTCGTCCGATTCGACGCGGCCAGCCCGGTCGGCG
>DASZXM010000779.1:0-3072 GCA_035546415.1 Pseudonocardiaceae bacterium | reverse complement strand
ATGGTGCAGGTGTCACTGACCCTGCCGGTGCCGCACGGGCCGCGCGCGGACGGCGCGGCGATCCAACTGGCCAACAAGATGGGCATCGACCCGGCCATGGTCGTGCACTCCCACCCGATCGGGCCCGACTTCACGTTCTTCGTCGTCTACGGCTCCGTGTCGCACATCATCGACCTGGACGCGGTGCGCGTCGTGGAGCGGGAGTACCCGCTGCTGTCCCCGGCGGAGGTGAACGCGCGGATCCGCAAGTCGCTGCGCCGCAAACTGGTCGTGGTCGGCGGGTGCATCGGCACCGACGCGCACACGGTGGGGATCGACGCGATCCTCAACGTGAAGGGCTTCGCCGGCGAAAAGGGCCTGGAGTACTACCGGGAGCTGCGGGTGGTGAACCTGGGCGCCCAGGTGAGCGTGGCCGACCTGGTCAAACGTGCCCGCGCGGACAAGGCCGACGCGGTGCTGGTGTCCCAGGTGGTCACCCAACGCGACGCGCACATCCTCAACACCCGGGAGATGTCGGCGGCGTTCCGCGAGGCCATGGGGGACCGCAGGCCGATGCTGGTCGTGGGCGGGCCGCGGTTCGATCCGATGATGGCCGGTGAACTGGGTGTGGACCGCGTGTTCGGGCGCGGGACGACCCCGGGTGAGGTGGCCAGCTACCTGGTCCACGCGATGCGAGAAAAGGCGATACAGGAAAAGGCGACGCGGGAAAGGGTCGACGCATGAGTCTGGTCGAGGGGTTCTCGGTCACGCACCGCCGGTACGTCCCCTACGCGCACTCCCACTACGGCGGCAACCTGGTCGACGGCGCCTACTCGCTGGGCCTGTTCGGGGACGTCGCCACCGAACTGTGCGTGCGCACCGACGGCGACGAGGGCCTGTTCGCCGGGTACTCCGACGTGCGGTTCGTGGCACCCGTGCACGCCGGGGACGTGATCGAGGCGACCGCGACGCTCACGGCGATCGGCCGCCGGTCGCGGACGGTGTCGTTCGAAGCGCGGGTGGTGTGCCGGGCCGACCCGGACCGCGGCCCCTCGGCGGCCGCGGTGCTGGACCCACCGGTCGTGGTCACCACGGCGGTCGGCACGGTCGTGGTGCCCCAGGCTCACTGAACGCCGTCGTCGTCATCGCGGGGCAGCACCAGCTCCGGGACGAACCCGTGCTGGTAGAGCCGCCGGTCCCGCGTCTCCCACGCGAACGCCATGCCGTAGAACAGCATCCCGAACACCACGATCCCGATCATCATCAGGTGGATCGACAGCGGCGCCGGGAACGCCCACAGCGCGCCCGCGGGCAGGCACTGCACCACGCTGCGGCACAGGTGCCGCACGAACCACGTGCGGCAGGTCAGGTCACGCAGCACCCACTGCGCGTACCGGGCCGGCAGGCGCCTGCCGTACGCGTAGAGCAGCCACCGCCCCGGCCCCGGTCGGCTGCCCGCCATCCACCGATCGTACGAGGTGACCCCACCGGGTGTTCGCCGTGGACGTGACACCGAACGCACACCGTCGTCTCGTAGGCTTGCCCGGTGGTGACACCGACTGTGACGGCCAGCGACTCGGACGAGTCCGGCGAGGCCGCTGCCATCCGGTCCCGCAGGCGCCCGCGGCTGCCCGGACGGGACACGGCGACGCGCCTGGCGGCCAGCCTGGTCGGCGGTGTGCTGTGGTACCTGAGCTTCCCACCCCGCCCGGTGTGGTGGCTGGCGCCGATCGCGTTCGCGCTGCTGGGCCTGGCCGTGCACGGCAGGCGCGCCCGGGCCGGGTTCGGCTACGGGTTCCTGTTCGGCCTGGCGTTCCTGGTGCCGCTGCTGCACTGGACCGGCCTGTACGTCGGTGTCATCGCGTGGTGGCCGCTGAGCGCGTTCGAAGCACTCGTCATGGGCCTGGGTGTGGCGGCCATCACCGTGGTGCTGCCGTTGCGGGGTGGGCCGGTGTGGGCGGCGCTGCTGTGGATCGCCGACGAGGCGCTGCGGGCCCGGGCGCCGTTCGGTGGGCTGCCCTGGGGGAAGGTCGCGTTCGGCCAACCGGACGGGATCTACGTGTCGCTGGCCGCGGTCGGCGGGACCCCGCTGGTCGGGTTCGCGGTCGTGCTGACCGGGTTCGGCCTGACCGCCCTGGTCGTCACCCTGCGCCGGGACCGCCGGCGGGGCGCGCTGCTGGGCGGCGTGTTGGCCAGCGTGGTGGCCGTGGTCGTGCCGGTCGCCGCGGCGGCCGCGGCATGGCCACTGGTCGGTGTGGACCCCAACGCCGGCACGGCGACCGTGGCCGCCATCCAGGGCAACGTGCCCCGACTCGGCCTGGACTTCAACGCCCAGCGCCGCGCGGTGCTCGACGACCACGTCCGGGAGACCGAGAAACTCGCCGCCCAGGTCGCCGCCGGGAAAGCACCACAGCCGCAGCTGGTGATCTGGCCGGAGAACTCCTCCGACATCGACCCCTACGCCAACCCCGACGCCTACTCCGAGATCTCCCAGGCCGCGGCCGCGATCAAAGCCCCCATCGAGGTCGGCGCCGTGGTCACCTCACAGGCACCGGGCCCGAAGAACACCGCGATCCTGTGGGAACCGGGCAAAGGCCCGGTCGACCAGTACGTGAAACGGCAGTTGCAGCCCTTCGGGGAGACCATGCCGGCCCGGTCGTTCTTCCGCCTGTTCAGCTCCGACGTGGACAAGGCCGGCAACTTCGTGCCCGGCACGAAACCGGTCGTGTTCACCATGGGCCCGGCCAAGGTCGGCCTGGACACCTGCTACGAGGTCGCGTTCGACTCCGTGGTCCGCGCGTCGGTACCGGGCAGCAACCTGTTGGCCGTGCCGACGAACAACGCCACGTTCGGCCTGTCGGAGATGACCTACCAACAGCTGGCGATGGACCAGGAACGCGCCGTCGAACACGGCCGGTCCGTCATCGTCGCGGCCACCAGCGGCGTGTCGGCGATCATCGCCCCCGACGGGCACATCACCCAACAGACCGGGCTGTTCGAACCGGCGGCCCTGGTGGCGACCGTGCCGCTGCGGTCGACGACTACGCTGGCGGACCGACTCGGGGCCTGGCCGGAATGGATCATGGTCGCCGC
>DASZXM010000778.1:0-2349 GCA_035546415.1 Pseudonocardiaceae bacterium | reverse complement strand
CATCAGCCAGTGTTCTGAACACACGTCCATGCGCAGCAGGCGCGCCGGGTCGGCGGCGATCGTTTCCCACGGGTTGGGCACCGCCCCGAGCGCGGGCACGCCAGGCGGCGGGGCCAGGGCGTGCACCTGGGACAGCAGGGTGCGGGTGGCCTCGACCAAGCGTGGCGTCCAGTCGCGGACCCAACCCTCCGGGTTGAGCGCTTCCAACACGAGCATCGGTACCGGCTCACGGACGGCAGCCAGTCGCCGTGGCAGGAAAGGGTTGCCGTGCAACGCGTCGTACACGGTGAACTCGACGTCCAGTTCGGCGCGCGTTGCCGCGTCGGCCGCCTTGATGAACACCGCGCCGCCGCCGTCGCCGCGGTCGGCCAGCCGTGCCCTGGCCCTGCTGTGCCCACCCGTGACCGGTCGCAGCCCGGTGACCGTGCCACCCAACGCGAGGCCGGCGGCATGCGCGACGGCCGGGTCCGTGATCGTCGCCGGGGACCGGCCGTCGACGCGGGACAGCAGCAGGTCCACCACCGGCTCGTTCGCCCTGCGGACCGCCTGCCGGCTCTCCGTATCGGGCCGGCCCAACGACTCGGTGATCAGGCGCCACGTCAGGGCACGCAGCAACAACTGGTCGATGTCGTCGTCCTCGGCAAGTTCGTCGAGAATGTCGGGCGGGGCGGCCGACCACGCCAGCAGGTCCACGGCGGCCACCGCCAGCGCGTAGGCGGCGGGACGCCTGCTCGGTGAGAAGTCGATCACGGCGGGCGGCTGCCCCGGCGCGAACAGCACGTTACCCGCGATGTCACCGTGCACGAGCTGGGCGGGCAGCCGTATCGGGCGGGTCGCGGCCCGCAACGCGTCCACCAGATCGGCCAGCTCCGGCGCGACGTCCACGTGCGCGCCGTCCCACGTCACGCGCTCGGCGACCGCCCACCGGTTGCGACCACGCCCCACCCACGCCGGCGCCGGAACGCCGTCCAGCGCGGCGTGGAACGCCCGGCTCGCCGCGACCAGTTCCGGCCACCGATCGAGGGGCGCGGGCTCACCTGCGACCGCGGTCCACGCGGCCCAGCCATCGACCACCCACGAGCCGTCGGCGGCGCGCACCGGCCGCGGCACCCGGAAACCGGGTCCACGCAGATCCGCGAAGACCTCAGCCAGCCACGAGCCCACGCCGGGCCGCTGAACGGGCTTGAACACCACGTCACCGGCCCGCCAACACACCCCGGCCCCACCGGGCAACCGCACGGCCGGCCCGACCGACACTCCGAACGCCACGCGCACGCCAACCGACAGATCCTCAGGCACTGTGCCACGCTGCCCACCACCGCCCCCACGGTCAACCGAAATAGCTCCGGACGACGCCGTGCCGATCGCCGTGGTCGGCGGCCGTGAGCGTTGCTGAGGTGCCGCCGTCCTGAGACCGGCCTACGGCGTTCGCCGAGCGCCAGGCAAGCACTGCGGCGGCGGCCTTCGCTGAGATCACCGGCCGTGCGCCGAAGCAGGTTGATATGCCGTTGTGGCCCGCGGACATTCTGATGATCGGCCAGTTCACGCAGGATCGGTGTCCGTCGCTAATTCGGTGGCGTAGTGTGCCGGCCTGGGAATGCAACTTCTGCGGATCGGCGCGGGCTCGTTCGGAGCTGTCGAGTGCGGTCAGTGTCGTTTGGTGCACATGTTTGCTTGCATTTCCCCTTTCCTCACGGCGAATACCCGCTGGTCGCTACAACGCTTGACGCGCCGCCCATCCGAACTGTTACCCAGCGCGCGAGAGGTGTACTCATGGCCAGATCGAGTCATTTGTCCACGAAACGAAGGTGTCGTCAGTCTCACTCGACGCCAAAGCCGACTTGAGTGGCATATCGACCGCTGCCCGCGTCGCGGGTAACGCCTGGTGTGACCTGACCGACCATCGTGGTATCAGCCTGCGTCGGGAGGACGGCAACGAGATGGCGGACGATTTCACGGTTTCCGCCGCGATGACGGCGCTCACGAACACCGGCCTGTCCGGCCTCGTGCTCACGAAGATCAGGGACCGAATCCTAGTGCGCACCGAGCCGGTTGACCGCGCTGCCTATCTGGACGGTGTGGCGAAGGCGATCGAGGTGATGCACCAGGCATCGGCGGAGCATCCACAAGACCCCGCACTCACGCTCCGTGATGAACTCGACGACACCGACCTGGCAGATCCTGTCGTCCAGCGAACCGTGCAGGCGATCAGCACCGTGCGACCGGCCGTCGTGCTGCCGCCGCGGCTCGGCAGCCCCGGCGGCGAAGTGCCCGGCCTGCACATTCCGCTCACCAGTCCGTTGGTCAGCATCGAGAAGGTCATCGACCAGCCATCAGTGCGCATCGTGA
>DASZXM010000777.1:0-10621 GCA_035546415.1 Pseudonocardiaceae bacterium | reverse complement strand
CAGCGGCGGCCGGTCGGCCGACGCGTCCCCGGTGCACGCCAGCGCCCTGGCCAGCGCGACCCGCTGCCGCATGCCGCCGGACAGCTCGTGCGGCCGCTTGTCACCGACGCCGGTGAGCCGCACCAGTTCCAGCAGTTCGGTCGTGCGCCGCCGCCGCTCCGCCCGGCCGACGCCGCCCAGGCGCAGTGCCAGTTCGACGTTCCTGGCGGCCGTCAGCCACGGCATCAGCGCGGCCTCCTGGAACATCACGGCTGGCCGGGCGGTGTTGCGCAGCACCTCGCCGGTCGTCGCCGAGTCCAGCCCGGCGACCAGGTTCAGCAGCGTCGTCTTGCCGCAGCCGGACGCGCCGATCAGGCACACGAACTCACCCGGGTCGACCCGCAGGTCGACCCCGGCCAGCGCGGTGACGGACCGGGGGCCCCTGCCGAACGCCTTGTGCACGCCGGTCAGACGCACGGCCGGCTCGCCGGTCGGCTGCTCGACGCGCAGTGGGAGCGTGGCGGTCATCTGGTCCCTGCCTTCCGGGTTGTCGCTGGTCACTGGGTCAGTTGCCGCCGAGGCTGCCGGCGTCGACCGTCGGTTTGCCGGCCGCCCGCAGCACGGAGTTCAGCGTCGTGAGGTCGGCGAAGCCGGTCAGCCCGGGCGCCGTCTTCGCGATACCCGCGGTGACCTGGTCCTTGGTCAGCTCGGGGAAGTCCGTCGCCAGCGGGTTCGTGGTGAGCTGGATCTTGCTGAACGCGCGGTCCAGGATCGGCTGTGCCAGCGGCTTCCCGGTGAGCTGCTTGAGCTGGTCGTTGACGGCCGCCTCGGCGCCCGCCTTGTCACCGGCCGCGTAGTCGATCGCGTCCAGCTCACCCTTGATCAGCGCCCGTACGGTCTCCGGGTGCTGCTGGAGGAACTGGGTGCGCACGATCAGCACAGTGGTCGGGAACTGGCCGCCCGGCCACAGCGTGCTCTCGTCGACCAGGACCTTCGCGCCACCGGACACCACCAGCTGCGACGCGTACGGCTCGGGTTCCCAGCCGCCCTGGACCTGGCCGCTCTTGAATTCGCCGAGCACCTCGGAGTTGGCCAGGTTCGCGACCGTGACCTTGCCGGTGAGGTTGTTCTTGGCCAGCCACGTCTTCAGCGCCACGTCCTGCGTGTTGCCCAACTGCGGGTCGGCGATCGTCTTGCCGACCAGGTCCGCCGGCGTGTTGATGCCCGGTTTGACCACGAGTTCGGCGCCGCCGGACGTGGCGCCCGCGACGAGGCGCACCGCGGCACCGTCCGATTTGGCGAACGCGTTGATCGACGGCCCGGAGCCGACGAACGCGGCGTCCAGCGAACCGCCGAGCAGTGCGCTGACCTCGTCCGGGCCCGCGTTGAACGTCTGCGTGGTGAGCTTGGTGCTGCCCAGTTCCTTGGTGAAGAAGCCCTTGTCCACGCCGATCAGGGCGGCGGCGTGGGTGACGTTCGGGAAGTAGCCGAGCCGCAGTTCGCTCGCGGCGCCCTGATCGGTCGTTGTTGTGTCTGATCCAGAACCATTATGGGCCCGAGTACAGGCTCCGAGTGAGAGTGCCGCTGCCAGAAGGGGAATCGCGATGGCGGTCAGCTTCTTGTTCGTCACTGGGAGCCTCTCGGAAGTACCCTGGTCAGGGACCAGGCGACACGAGGTCGGGTGCGGTTTCGGGTGGGTTTTCCCCGTCCAGTACCGGCAACGGGGCGCCGACCAGGCCGGCGGCGAGCGTGCTGCCGTCAGCCGGATCGATGACCAGGAACGAGCCGGTGCGCCGGCTCGCGGTGTAGTCGTCGGCCGGCAGCGGCTCCGAGGTGTGGAGCCCGACACGGCCGATTTCGTTGAGCTGCAACGAACCCGGTTCATCCACAACGGACAGTTTCTGCTCGTCGAACCGGGAGTCGATGGACGTGACCATGCCCTGCACGGTGCGCGTGCCGTGCTTCACGAGCACGCGGGCACCGGGCGTCAGCGGCTTGTCCGACAGCCAGCACAGCGTGGCGGCCAACTCGTCGGTGACGGGCGGCGGATCGCCTGCGGCGGCGATCACGTCACCCCGGCCGATGTCCAGGTCGTCGGACAGCAGCAGGGTCACCGAGCGTCCGGCGCCCGCCTGCTCCAGCGCGCCGTCCATGGTGTCGATGCGCGCGACGGTGGATCGCTGCCCGCCGGGCAGCACGACGACCTCGTCGCCCACCGCCACCGTGCCGGCGGCGATCTGGCCGGCGTAGCCGCGGTAGTCCGGGTAGTCGGGGGTGCGTGGGCGGATCACGTACTGTACGGGGAAACGCAGCGGGGCGTCGTGCGGGTCGGGTTCGACGGGCACGGTCTCCAGGTGGCCCAGCAGCGTCGGCCCGGCGTACCACGGGGTGCGCGTGGAGTGCTCGACGACGTTGTCGCCGACCAGTGCCGACACCGGGATGGCGAGCAGGTCGCTCTCGCCGTAGCCCAGGGCGGTGGCGTGCGCGATGAACTCCTTGGCGATCAGCGCGAACACCGACTCCTCGTAGTCGACGAGGTCGATCTTGTTCACCGCGAGCACCAGCCGGGGCACACCCAGCAGCGCCAGCACGGCCGCGTGCCGCCGGGTCTGCTCGACGACGCCGTGCCGCGCGTCGACCAGCAGCACGGCCAGCTGCGCCGTGGACGCACCGGTCACGGTGTTGCGGGTGTACTGCACGTGCCCGGGCGTGTCGGCCAGCACGAACGAGCGGCGGGGCGTGGCGAAGTAGCGGTAGGCGACGTCGATGGTGATGCCCTGCTCACGTTCCGAGCGCAGGCCGTCGACGAGCAGGGACAGGTCGGGCGTTGCCAGACCACGGTCGGCACTGGCCCGGTGCACGGCGTCCAACTGGTCGGCCAGCACGGACTTCGTGTCGTACAGCAGCCGGCCCACGAGCGTGGACTTGCCGTCGTCGACGCTGCCGGCGGTGGCCAGCCGGAGCAGATCGTGGTGCTGTGCCATCAGAAGTACCCCTCCCGCTTGCGGTCCTCCATGGCTGCCTCGGACAACCGGTCGTCGGCCCGCGTGGCGCCGCGCTCGGTCAACCGGCTCGCGGACACCTCCGCGATCACGTCCCGCACCGTCACCGCGTCGGACTCGACCGCTCCGGTGCACGACCCGTCGCCGACCGTCCGGTACCGAACGGTCAGCTCGCGCATCTCCTCGCCGTCCCGGGGACCACCCCAGGGGCCCTCGGTCAGCCACATCCCGTCCCGGCGGAACACCGGCCGCCGGTGCGCGAAATAGATCGACGGCAGTTCGATGTCCTCGCGTTCGACGTAGCGCCACACGTCCAGTTCGGTCCAGTTGGACAGCGGGAACACCCGCACGTGCTCGCCGGGCCGGTGTCGGCCGTTGTACAGGTTCCACAGCTCGGGCCGCTGCCGGCGTGGCTCCCACTGCCCGAAACCGTTGCGGAGGCTGAAGATCCGCTCCTTCGCCCGCGCGCGCTCCTCGTCCCGGCGGCCACCGCCGAACACCGCGTCGAACCGGTGCGCGGTGATGGAGTCCAGCAGCGGCACCGTCTGCAGCGGGTTGCGCGTGCCGTCCGGGCGTTCGGTCAGCCGACCGTCGTCGATCCACTCCTGCACCCGCGCGACCTCCAGGCGCAGGCCGTACCGGTCCACGACGTGGTCGCGGAACGCGATGACCTCGTCGAAGTTGTGCCCGGTGTCCACGTGCAGCAGCGGGAAGGGCACCGGCGCCGGCCAGAACGCCTTGACCGCCAGGTGCACCAGCAGGGTGGAATCCTTGCCCCCGGAGAACAGGATCACCGGCCGGTCGAACTCCCCGGCCACCTCCCGGAAGATGTGGATGGCCTCGGACTCCAGCGCGTCCAGGTTGTCCGCGACGACCGTCGCGCCCGCGAGTGACGCCGTCCGTGTCTCAGCCATGCAGACCGCACTCCGTCTTCGCCAGGCCGGCCCACCGGCCGCTGCGCGGGTCGGCGCCGGGCAGCGGTTTCGCGGTGCACGGCGCGCAGCCGATTGACAGGAAACCCTCAGCAACGAGTGGGTTCTGCAGGATGCCGTGCTCGGCGATGTAGCCGTTGAACTCGTCGTCGGTCCATGCCGCGATCGGGTTGACCTTCACCAGTCCGTTGCGGTCGTCCCACGTGACGATCGGCGTGTTCGCCCTGGTCGGGGCGTCCACCCGGCGCACACCGGTGACCCAGGCGTCGTAGCCGGCCAGCGTCCGGCGCAGCGGCACCACCTTGCGCAGGTGGCAGCAGCGGTCCGGCGCCGTCTTGTTCAGCAGACCGAACTCGGCCTCCTGGTCGGCGACGGACTGCTCGGCCTGGGCGTTGACGATCCGCACGTCCGGGTACACCGTGGCGACGGCGTCCCGGGTGCCGATGGTCTCGGCGAAGTGGTAGCCCGTCTCCAGGAACAGCACGTCGACGTTCGGTTTCGCCTTGACCGCGAGGTCGATCAGCACCGCGTCCTGCATGTTCGACGCGACGATCCACCTGTCGCCGAACGTGCGGGCGGTCCACTCCAGCGCCGCGGCGGCGTCGGCGTCGGCGAGTTCGGCCGACGCCGCGTCCGCCAGCGCCTTCAGGTCCCGGGTTACCGTCACGACCGCACCACTCCCTCGAAAGACAGTCCGACCAGCTTGACCGCGAAGACCCGCCGGCAGGCCAGACAGAGCCACGCGCCGTGCGGTTCCTCCTGCGGCCGAAGGTCCTCCTCACCGCAGTAGGGGCAGCATGCCACCGCTGCTCGCTCGGTCATAATGCCGCCTCAGCGGGAAAAAGTGCTTCGTCGGTCATGAGAGATCCTTATCCTCAGCCCGCGCCGCCCACTGCGCGAACCGCTCCCCGTCGTGCCGGCCGGCCACGTAGTTACGCACCACGCGTTCCACGTAGTCCGGCAGGTCGGTGGCGGTCACCTTGTGGCCGCGCAGCTTCCTGCCGAACCCGGCGTCCAGGCCGAGGCCACCGCCCAGGTGCACCTGGAAGCCCTCGACCTGCTGGCCGTCGACGGTCACGATCTGGCCCTTCAGGCCGATGTCCGCGGTCTGGATGCGGGCGCACGAGTTGGGGCAGCCGTTGATGTGGACACTCACCGGCTGGTCCAGCTGCGCCTGCACGTCCGCGAGCCGCTCCTCCAGTTCGGCGACCAGCCGGGTGGCGCGCGCCTTCGTCTCGACGATGGCCAGCTTGCAGAACTCGAGGCCGGTGCAGGCCATCACCCCGCGCCGCCACACCGAGGGCTCGGTCGGCAGGCCCAGCCCGGCCAGCTCGGTGCGCAGCCCGGCCACGTCGGGCTCGGCGACGTCCAGCACGAGCAGTTTCTGTTGCGGCGTAAGGCGAACCCGGCTCGAACCGGCCCGCTCGGCAGCCTTGGCGACGGCCATCAGCGTGCTGCCCGACACCCGGCCGGCGACCGGCGCGGCACCGACGTAGTACCGGCCGTCCTTCTGCCGGTGCACGCCGACGTGGTCGCGCGGCACGTCGGGCACCGCGGGCGCCGGCCCGTCGATCAGCTTGCGGCCCAGGTACTTGGTCTCCAGGATCTCCCGGAACTTCTCCGGACCCCAGTCGGCGACGAGGAACTTCATGCGGGCGCGGTGCCGCAGCCGCCGGTAGCCGTAGTCCCGGAACACGCTGACCACGCCGGCCCACACCTCGGCGACCTCGGCACGCGGCACCCACGCGCCCAGGCGCTTGCCGAGCATCGGGTTCGTGGACAGACCGCCGCCGACCCACACGTCGAAGCCGGGGCCGTGCTCGGGGTGGTCCACACCAACGAACGCTACATCGTGGATCTCGTGCGCGACATCCTGCAGTCCGGAGACCGCGGTCTTGAATTTCCTTGGCAGGTTTGAGAAAGCTCGGTCACCGATGTATTTCGTGTGAATCTCCGCGATCGCCGGGTTGCCGTCGATCACCTCGTCCTCGGCGATGCCCGCCACGGGCGAACCGAGAATCACGCGCGGGCTGTCACCACACGCCTCCATCGTCGTCATGCCGGCGGCTTCCAGCTTCGCCCAGATGGTCGGCACGTCCTCGATGCGGATCCAGTGGTACTGGATGTTCTGCCGGTCGGTGATGTCGGCGGTGTCCCTGGCGTAGGTCTGGGAGATCTCGCCGATCACGGCCAGCTGCTCGGTCGTCAGCGCACCGCCGTCGATGCGCACCCGCATCATGAAGTACTCGTCGTCCAGTTCCTCCGGCTCCAGCACCGCGGTGCGGCCGCCGTCGATCCCCGGGCGCCGCTGCGTGTACAGGCCGTACCAGCGGAACCGGCCGCGCAGGTCGGCCGGGTCGATCGAGTCGAACCCGCCGGGCGCGTAGATGTTGATGATGCGGTCCCGAACGTTCAGCGGGTTGTCGTCCTTCTTGGACTGCTCGTTCGGGTTGAGCGGCTCACGGTAGCCCAGCGCCCACTGGCCCTCGCCGCGCCGGACATGCGCACGCCGAGGTGCAGCGCTGGTCGTCTTGGTGGCGGATGGCACGGTCGTCCTCCGGTGGTCTGGGCATCAGGCCGCGACGGGACTCGATCCGTGGTGGGGACCTCAGCCGGCGAACCCGACGCCGGCTGGAAAAAGCACAGCGACGGTCAGGCCCGACGCCGGCACAACGCGCTGGAGACACGACGGAAGTCCACGTGGCGGCGGGCCACGAGGTGAACTTCGGTCGCAGACATGAATCCAGCGTGCCACGCGGTTGCGGGAGGGTCCACCGGCATCCGAATGCTGGGACGCCCTGGCGCGACGTGAGCTGAGACACCTCTGGAGCAGCTGAAGAGCCAGGACACCCGCCGGAGGACACTGGGGGCGTGCCATCCGCGTTGCCCGCCGGTGAACCGGCCCCACCCGACGGTGTCCTGCCACCCGCCGCCCTCGACGGCCTCGGCGACCGTCCGTTCGGCCTGTACGTCCATGTGCCGTTCTGCGCCACCCGCTGCGGCTACTGCGATTTCAACACGTACACGGCGGGGGAGCTGGGTTCGTCCGCTTCGCCCGGCTCGTGGCTGGCCGGGCTGCGCGCCGAACTGGAACTGGCCACCCGGGTACTGGGCACGCCGCCGCCCGTCGACACCGTGTTCGTGGGCGGTGGCACACCGTCACTGCTGGGCGCCGACGGCCTGGCCGACGTGCTGGCCGCGGTGCGCGCGACGTTCGGCATCGCGGCCGGCGCCGAGATCACCACCGAGTCGAACCCGGAGTCGACGTCCCCGGAGTTCTTCGCCGGCATCCGCGCCGCCGGCTACACGCGGGTGTCGCTGGGCATGCAGTCGGCGGCACCGCACGTGCTGGCCACGCTGGACCGCACCCACACACCGGGCCGTGCCGTCGCGGCGGCACGCGAGGCCAGGGCGGCCGGTTTCGACCACGTGAGCCTGGATCTGATCTACGGCACCCCAGGGGAGGACGACACCGACCTGCGCGCGTCGCTGGCCGCGGTGCTGGACGCGGGTGTCGACCACGTGTCGGCGTACGCGTTGATCGTGGAGGAGGGCACGGCACTGGCCCGGCGGATCGCGCGCGGGGAACTGCCCGCGCCGGACGACGACGTCCTCGCCGCCGACTACGAACTCATCGACGACACGCTCACCGCGGCCGGCCTGTCCTGGTACGAGGTGTCGAACTGGGCCGTGGCACCGGAAGCGCGGTGCCGGCACAACATGGGCTACTGGCTGGGCGCGGACTGGTGGGGCGCCGGACCGGGTGCGCACAGCCACGTCGGCGGCGTGCGCTGGTGGAACGTCAAGCATCCCGCGCGGTACGCGACCCTCTTGGCGGACGGCATCTCGCCGGCAGCCGGCCGTGAACTGTTGACAGTCGACGATCGGCGCGTCGAACGGATTCTGTTGGAGCTGCGCCTGTCCGACGGGCTCCCGATGTCCGTGCTGTCCGGTGCCGCGCCCGTCGAGGCGGCGGCCGCGGTCGACGACGGCCTGCTGGACGCGACCGCGCTGGCCGCGGGGCGTTGCGTGTTGACGCGGCGTGGTCGGCTGCTGGCCGACGCCGTCGTCCGTCGGCTGGCTTGACATTCGTTGCCGGGCAACGGATCCACACTCCGCGTGGCTCTGGATCGGTTCGGTACGGCACTCGTTGCGAGAAGGGGCTGACCACTTACCCCGATCGGGCGGTGATTGCGCGCGCGGTACGGCACAATGTGTGTACCGAGTTCTGGGGAAGGCCACATCTGGGGGAGGAGAGGCCTGATGGTCGACTCGGCGTATTGGGCGCTGCGTCGTGACATCGTCTCCGGGCAGATCAAGCCAGGGGACAAACTGGTCGAGATGTCGCTCGCGGATCGGTACGGGGTGTCCCGCACCCCGATCCGCGAGGCACTTCGGCGTTTGGAACAGGACGGCCTCGTGCAACGCAACGGCCGTCGGCTGCGGGTCCGGTCGCACCGGCCCGAGGAGATTCTGGACATCTA
Source organism: Pseudonocardiaceae bacterium (assembly GCA_035546415.1). GTDB lineage: Bacteria > Actinomycetota > Actinomycetes > Mycobacteriales > Pseudonocardiaceae > DATEPR01. Next base: position 2,224 of record DASZXM010000777.1, on the reverse strand, counting down.
CGACGTGCGCATCGTCCTGGAGGAGGCGGCAGCCCGAGCCGCCGCTCTGCGGCGCACGTCACTGGAGGTCAGCCTGCTCGTGCGGGCCCACGAGGCCATGCGCGGCATCCGCGAGGACGACGCTGCCGGGCAGCAGCGGGCCGGCTGGGCGTTCCACGAGCTGGTCTGGGCGGCGAGCCACAGCCACACGCTCGTCGACCTGCTCAGCAGGCTGCAGGCCAACCTGCGCCGGTACCCGGACGGCACGCTGGCCCAGCCGGGCCGGTGGAAGCAGTCGCTCACCGATCTGGAGCGCCTGGTCGCCGCCATCCGGGAACACCGCGCGTCGGACGCCGGGGAGATCGCGGCCGCGCACCTGAGCGCCGCCCGTGAACTCCAGTTGCGGGCCTACGCCGACCTGGGGCAGCTCGACCCGGTGCGGTGACGGCCGGCACGACCGCCGACCGGCCGCGCGGCCGGGCGGCGGCCCCGTCGTGCGCATGTCACCTTTCTTGCGACGGACGACGCAACACGTCCGCCGGCAAGCTCCGTAAACTTGACGTGATGGTCACCCGGGACGCTCGTCCCGGCCCGGCCGTCCATCAGGTTGCCGGCAAGTGGAGGTGACGCGTGAACGCGGATGAGCGCCGCTTCGAGGTGCTGCGTGCGATCGTCGCCGACTACGTGGCCACACAGGAACCGGTCGGTTCGAAGGTGCTCGTCGAGCGCTACAACCTCGGTGTGTCCAGCGCCACAGTGCGCAATGACATGGCGGCGCTGGAGGACGAGGGCTACATCGCCCAACCGCACACCAGCGCCGGGCGTGTGCCCACGGACAAGGGCTACCGGCTGTTCGTCGACCGGCTGTCCGAGATCAAGCCGCTGTCCATGGCCGAGCGGCGGGCCATCCAGAGCTTCCTGGACGGCGCGATCGACCTGGACGACGTGCTGCGCCGCAGCGTCCGGCTGCTGGCCCAGCTCACCCGGCAGGTCGCGGTCGTGCAGTACCCGATGCTGACTCGCTCCACGGTCCGGCACATCGAAGTGGTGTCAATCACACCGGCCCGGCTCATGCTGGTGCTGATCACCGACACCGGCCGGGTCGACCAGCGCATGGTCGACCTCGGTGACGTCGTCAACGACGACGCCGTCAGTCGGCTGCGCACCCAGCTCAACAGCGTGATGGTGGGTGAACGGCTGTCCGAGGCGTCCGCGAAGGTCGCCGAACTGCCCGAACTGGCCCCGTCCGACCTGCGGGACGTGATGGTCAGGGTGTGCTCGGTGCTCATCGAGTCGCTGGTCGACCACCCCGAGGAGCGGATGCTGCTGGGCGGCACCGCCAACCTCACCCGCAACGTCGCCGACTTCCCCGGCTCCCTCCGGCAGGTGCTGGAGGCGCTGGAGGAACAGGTGGTCGTGCTGAAGCTGCTCGCGGCCACCAGGGACGCGGGTACCGTCACGGTGCGCATCGGCGAGGAGAACGAGGCGCGCGAGATGCGCAGCACCTCGGTGGTGTCCGTCGGCTACGGCGGACCGACCCCGCTGGGCGGCATGGGCATCGTCGGACCGACGAGGATGGACTATCCGGGCACCATCGCCGCCGTCCGGGCGGTGGCGAACTACGTGGGGGACATCCTGGCCGGCCAGTGAGCCGGACTCGACAGGGAACGACTGTGGGCCGAGGCCGCCACACGCGGGCGGACCGCGGCAGGAGGACTGGAACGAAGTGGCGAGGGACTACTACGGCACGCTCGGGGTCACGCGGGACGCGACACCCGAGGAGATCAAGCGCGCCTACCGCAAACTCGCCCGGGAACTGCACCCGGACGTCAACCCCGACGCCGAGGCACAACACCGGTTCAAGGACGTCACGGCGGCCTACGAGGTGCTGTCCGACCCGAAGAAGCGGCAGATCGTCGACCTCGGCGGCGACCCGCTGTCCCCGGGCGGCGGCAACGGCGCCGGCCGCGACCCGTTCGCCGGCTTCGGCCTGGGCGACATCATGGACGCGTTCTTCGGCGCGGCGGGCGGCGCCGCGGGCGGCCGTGGCCCGCGCAGCCGCGTGCAACCGGGTTCGGACGCGCTGATCCGGCTCAGCCTCACCCTGGAGGAGTGCGCCACCGGCGTCAGCCGAGAACTCACCGTCGACACGGCGATCCTCTGCGAGCTGTGCGCCGGCGAGGGCACCCGCAAGGGCACCACGACCCGCGTGTGCGACACCTGCGGCGGCCGCGGCGAGATCCAG
>DASZXM010000776.1:0-1849 GCA_035546415.1 Pseudonocardiaceae bacterium | reverse complement strand
AGGTGAGCAGGGTGGCGTCCGTGCCCTGCGTCACGACGCGGGCCGAGTACAGCGGCGAGGGGGACGCGGCGACGTCCACCGGACCCTTCTCGTGGTAGCGCCGCTTGGGTTCGAGGAAGACCACCGGGTCGTCGTCCGCGATGGCCTGCTGGATCATCCAGTACGCGTCCACCGGGTTGGAACACGACACGACCCGCAGGCCCGCCGTGTGCGCGAAGTACGACTCCGGCGACTCCGAGTGATGCTCGACCGCACCGATGCCGCCGCCGAACGGCACCCGCACCACGACCGGCATCTTCACCTTGCCCTGGCTGCGGAAGTGCACCTTGGCCAGCTGCGACACGATCTGGTCGAACGCGGGGAAGATGAACCCGTCGAACTGGATCTCGCACACCGGCCGGAAACCGCGGATCGCCAGGCCCACGGCCGTGCCGATGATGCCGGACTCGGCCAGCGGCGTGTCCAGCACACGCTGTTCGCCGAAGTCCTTCTGCAGGCCGTCGGTGATGCGGAAGACACCGCCGAGCTTGCCGACGTCCTCACCCATGACGATGACCTTCGGGTTCGCCTCCATGGCAGCGCGCAGGCCCTGGTTGAGAGCCTTGGCCATGGTGACCGTGCGTACCGCGGGCACCTCCGCCGCGGTGCCGTGGGCGTTGATCGTGGGCGCGGCCATCAGTGTTCACCTCCCGCGAAACCACCGAGGTACTCCAGGTACTCGTCGCGCTGCGCGTCCAGGACCGGGTGCGGCTCGGCGTAGACGTTGCTGAAGACCCGCTCGGGCGGCGGATCGGGCATGTTGACGCAGAACTCCCGCAGTTCGGCGGCCATCCGGTCGGCCTCGGCCTGGATCTCGTCGAAGAACGACTGGTCGGCCAGCCCGTTGCGGGCCAGGTGCACGCGAACCCGCTCGATCGGGTCCTTCAGCTTCCACGCCTCGACCTCGTCGGACAGCCGGTAGCGCGTCGGGTCGTCGGTGGTGGTGTGCGCGTCCATCCGGTACGTGAACGCCTCGATCAGCACCGGACCGTTGCCGTGCCGGCACTCGTCCAGCGCCCACCTCGTCACCGCGAGGCACGCCAGCACGTCGTTGCCGTCCACGCGGATGCCGGGGAAGCCGTAGCCGCGGGCCCGCTGGTACAGCGGCAGCCTGCTCTGCCGCTCGGTCGGCTCGGAGATCGCCCACTGGTTGTTCTGGCAGAACAGCACCAGCGGCGCGTCGTACACGGCGGACCAGACGAAACCCTCGTGCACGTCACCCTGGCTGGTGGCGCCGTCGCCGAAGAAGACGATCGTCGCCTCGCCGTCGTCGTCCCCGACCTTGCCCTCGAACCGTTGGCCCATCGCGTAACCGGCCGCGTTGAGGACCTGGTTGCCGATGACGATCGTGTACAGGTTGAAACGCCGCGCGATGGGGTCCCAGCTGCCGTGGTCGCTGGTGCGGAAGATGCCCAGCAGTTCGGTCGGCGGGACGCCCCGGCACCACGCGACGCCGTGCTCGCGGTAGCTGGGGAAGGCCATGTCCTGCGGGCGCAGTGCCCGCCCGGCGCCGACCTGGGCCGCTTCCTGGCCCAGCAGCGGCACCCAGATGCCCAGTTGTCCCTGCCGTTGCAGGGCGTTGCCCTCGCGGTCCACCCTGCGGACCAGGACCATGTCCCGGTAGAGCGACCGCAGCTGTTCCGGGCTGATGTCGATGTCGAAGTCCGGGTGCGTGACCCGCTCACCCTCGGGGGTGAGCAGCTGCACCAGGTCTGCGCCGCCTTCGCTGGTCGCTCGCAAGCCGGCGATCACCTGTTCCGTGGTCGGAGTGGCAGCAGTGGCAGCCGGTGTGCCCACCGGCCGTTCTGGT
>DASZXM010000775.1:0-7758 GCA_035546415.1 Pseudonocardiaceae bacterium | reverse complement strand
CGGGGGTGGCGGCGCGGCCGGTGGCCGGGGAGGCTCAGTGGGTGGCGGTGGCGCCGTGGTCACCGAGCGCGGTGCGGTCGGCCGTGGGGTTGCCGTCGCACCCGGTGTGGCTGGCGGTGCGGACGTGACCTCCGGGGCCGGCCCGACCACCACGTACAACGCGGCGTCGTGCATGCGGCGCAGCAGGCCTTGCTTGGCCGGCTCGGCTTCCGGTGCCGGTTCCGGCTCCGGCAGCGGCGCGACCTTGGTGGGCACCTTCTCGCCCGTCCATTCCAGGAACTTCCCGCACGACCCGCAGAAGGTGTCCTTGTCCCCGTTGTGGAACCCGCATTCCCGGCAGACGATCATGGTCAGTGCTCCTCGACTTTGACCTGGTGGTCGAAGGAGAAGACGAGGCTGTTCGCGTCGAGGCCGACCCGGCTCGCCTCGGCGCCCCGCTCCCCGGTGACCGGATTGGCGGTGAACAGCCGCACGTCCTCGACGAGTTCGACACCGCGGACCTGCTGGAGCACTGCGTACAGGTCTCCCGACCGCACCGCCCGCCCGAACGGCCAGCCGTGCCCGTCGGGACCGCCGCCGGGCAGCGGACTGAGGAACCGGTACAGCGCGTCGAGGGCGTCGTCGCGGACGCGGGACACGGTGACCCTCGGCCGTGCCACCAGCCGGGCCACCACCGTCACGCCGCGGTAGCGCGGTGGCTCGACGAGCACCCGGGTGCCGACCAGGCGCACCTCGTCCAGCCGCGCGGCCAGGCGGGCCAGCATGTCCGGTGCGGGCACCAGGTCCCCGAACCGGATACGGTCCCGGTGCACGGCGGCTGCCGGCACGACCAGGATCTTCACCGCGCCGGCCGGCACGTCGCCCTCTCCCGCCGTCACACACCGGACCCTGGCCGCCTCCGGCACCGCCTCCCTGGACAGCACCTCGTAGTCCTCGGCGGTGACCGCGCGGCCCCGGGTGCGCAGCAGCAGGGCGCCCCGGTTCTTCGCCTCGTCCAACGTCTCCGCTTCGGTGCCGCCGTGCGCGGAGTACCGGTTCTCCACTGCCGCGACGAACGGGACGGACGACTTGAGGGTGCGGATGGCGCCGACGCCGACGTTGCCGATCGCGCCACCGCCGATGGCGTACTGCCGGATGCGGACGACCTCACCCTTCGCCGGCACGGCACCGTACTGGCGCATCATCCCGTCCGGCAGCCGCACCGCTGGTCCGAAGGACACCGTACCGGCGAACGCGTCCAGCACGAAGTGGGCGTCGGTGGCAGCGCTGTCGGCGAAGTGGTCGACCGGGTGCCACACCAGCCACCCGGTCGGGGAGCTGACCTCGACCACCGGCTCGCCGATGCCGGCCAGCACCGGTCGGGACAGCAGCGAGAACACCTGTCCCGGCACGCCCTCGGACTCGGCGAGGGTTTCGTCCACGACGATGTCGGCGTTGATCGCCTCGCCGGTGGCGCCCACGGTGCAGACGGTCAGGCCGCGCACCGTCGGCGGCGCGCTGTACGCGGCCTGGCCCTCCTCGGGCGCGGTGACCCTGGCGCGTAGCCAGCCGGCGCGCTCGCCGTCCACGACACCGGCCCGGTGCGCTGCCGGCACGTGCAGGACCAGGGAGCCGGCCCGGTTCAGCCCGCCGGTCTCGTCCTGGCCGACGTCGCAGGCGACCCAGCCGTCGTCGGTCCATGCCTCCCAGGCCAGCGGCGGATGTTCGGGATTGACGCCGAGCCCGTCGACGCTGCCGTCGAAGTCCAGCCGCACCGCGCAGTCGGGCACCGGCACGTCGAGTCCGAACAGGATCTCGTCGCCGACCGACGGCGGGTCGGCGAACGCCGGGAACGGCGTTCCCCGGCGGAGTCGGTCGGTGTGGTCGACGGCGGTGCGGTCGTCGGTGTCGTCGTCGTTGGTGCTACCCGCGCCGGCCGCGCGGCTGCTAACCCGGCGCAGCGCGCACGGCACGACCGCCACGTGCCGGTGGGTGGCGAAGACCACGGACTCGACGGTCTCGGTGCGCAGCGTGCCCACCCGGGTACCGGCCGGAACGGTGAGCGGAGCGCGGGCGGGTGTGGTGAGCCAGAACGTGACCGCCACCCGGGCCGGGGTCGGCGGCAGCATCCGCAGCCCGATCAGGTCGAGGAACGTGACGTACAGCCGGTCCGGCACCCGGTTGAGCCGGTACAGCAACTGGTCGGTCATGAACGCGAACGTCTCGATGAGCGTGACGCCGGGATCGGCGACGTTGTGGTCAGTCCACATCGGACACTGCCGTTGAACCATCCGCTTCGCGTCGTCGACAAGGTCCTGGAACCGCCGGTCGTCGAGGTTGGGTATCGGGAGGACCATCGCTACTCCCCCTCGTGCTCGGGAATCGTGTAGAACGGGAAGACGAGGTTGCGGCGGTCGTTGGTGGCCTTGACGGTGTAGTGGATGTCGATGTGGAGCAGGCCACGGTCATCCACACCCGGGTACACGCGCACGCTGTCCAGTTCCACCCTGGGTTCCCAGCGGCGCAACGAGTTGTGCACCTCGGCGGCCAGCTCGGCGGCGTTCTCCTCGGTGGCCGGGCGGAACACGAAGTCGCGCAGCCGGCAGCCGAACGCCGGACGCATCGGGCGCTCGCCGGGATAGGTGGACAGGATCAGCCGCATCGACTGTTCCAGCTTGCGGGTGCCGTCGGCCATCGCGAACGCGCCGTTGGCGGCGACGTCCAGCGGAAAGGCCCAGCCCGTCCCGACGAAGTCCGTGACCATGTGCGTCTCCTAGTTCAGCTTGATCGTCTCGCCCTTGATCTCGACGACACCGGAACTCTCGATCTTGATCGCGTCCTGCGCCTTGAGGTTCAGCTGCGCGCCACCGTCCACTGTGACCGTCCCACCGGCGCCGGTGGTGATGTTGACGACCCCGGACTCACCGCACCGGATGGTGAGCTGCCCCTGCTTGCCGTCCGGCTGGCAGCTCAGCACCACGGTGCCGGCCACCTGGTCGATGGCCAGTGCGAGGCCGCCGTCCTGGGTGCCGAGCGTGACGTCCGACGCCTTCGGCTGGCCGCCGTCCCCGGGCGGCAGCTCGTCGTGGAACACCAACCGGTTGCCCGACGCCGACACGAAGCCGCGCCGCACCACGTTCGCGGTTTCGCCCTGCGCCTGGACCGGCTGGCCGCCGAGGGTGTACGTACTGGCGTTGGTGACGATCCCGCCCAGCACGTACGGCCGGCGCGGATCGCCGAACTCGAAGCCGACCAGCACTTCGTCGCCGACCTCGGGCAGGAACATCCCGCCGCTGCGCTTGCCGGCGCCGAACTGCACCACGCTGCCCCAGTCCGACTCGAACCGAGGTGACAGCCACGGCAGCGTCACCTTCACCCTGGCCCTGCCCTGCGGGTCGTTGACGTTGCTGACGACACCGCACACCAGGCCGTGCACCAACGGCGGCAGCGGTCGCCCACCGCCGGCGGCCAACCCGTACAGCGACCGCACGTGCCGGCCGCTGACCTCGAAGAACGTGTGGTAGTACCCATCGGCGAAGACGTGCCGGGCCGTGGTGATCACCCAGTCGCCGGCGAAGTCGTCGGGCACGCCGGACACGCTCACCACCGCGCCGGCCACCAGATTCGGATCGCCGATGGCCTCCCCTTCGGCTTCGGCGAACGTGCTGCCCACGTGCTCGGCCAGTCCGGCGATCGACTCGTCGGCCGCCGCCGTGACCGCGGCCCCGGTGGCCAGCGGCAGCGCGTTCGCGACGTGCGCGGTGTCGCTGGGGGCGGGCCCGAGATCGCCGAGCGCGGGGTTGCCGGCGGGTGGCGCGGCGGGCACCGGTGGTGGGGCGAACAGTTCGGCGACCTCCGAGACCGTCCGGCCCAGCCGCACCGATCCGGTGTCGGCCGGCAGGACCGAACTGGACACCCTGGCGGCCAACGGATCCCACACCCGTACCTCGGTGTGCTGGCCGAGGTTGCCGGCGGTCAGCCGGGGTGCGAACGTGCGCAGGTTGACCGGAAACGTGAGTGCGACCGGGTTCGTGGCGGCCGACTTGGCGCTGGCTGCGGCCCGGAAGTAGAACCGGCCGGCCGACATGCCGATCTCGCAGCCCACGCTCGCCGCCCGCCAACTCAGGAACTCCCAGTCGGTCTGGTTCACCTGACCGACGTGGTCGTGCGTGGTCCTGGTCTCCTCGACCGCGCCGACGGCCAGTCCCGCGTCCGACGCGATCTCCCTGGCGATGTCGGAGTCCTTCATGTTCAGGAACGTGCGGCTGCGCCGGACGCGCTGCAGCCGGTGGTCACGGGAGTAGCCGCGCACCACGGTGTGGTTGCGCATGGCGTCGTAGACGCCTTCGATGGCGGTCACCTCGCCGGCGACGAGTTGCTTGGCACTGCCGCTGTTCGGGCTGCCGGCCCAGACCTCCACCGGCACGCCGATGGCCAGCCGGCTGTCGGCCAGCACGCGGGCCTCGTTGTCGGCGAAGGTGATCTCGAACATGTCCGGCAGGTGCAGGTGCCCGTCCACCACGACGCGCTCGATCATGCCGGCCGCCTTCGCCGGCAGCGCCGTGTCGGCCGTCGTACCGCCCGGTGCCCCGACGTAGACGCTCGGCAACACGGTGATCAGGTTTCCGGCACGCACGTCGTCAGCCATCGACATGGTCGTTCCTCCGGTCAGCTTCGCGCGTAGGGCAACAGCAGGGTGCGGCCGTTGCGCAGCCGTAGCGGGTCGTCGATGCCGTTCGCCGCCGCGATGTCCCGCCAGGCGGCCGGGTTCTGGTAGGTCTGCTGCGCGATGCGCGGCAAGCTGTCGCCCTGGGTGGCGACATGCATGCGGCCGCCGGCCGGGGAGAACGACGTCGGGTTCTGTTCCGGGTCCGACTCGTCCACCGTCTCGAGTTTCAGCTTGATGTCGGCTCGGACCGGGTCGCCGTTGGCGTCGAACCGGCTGTAGGTCACGTCGACCTTCTTGAGGATCACCGTGCCGGAGATCCCCTCGCCCTTCCGGTAGCCCTGGCCGGTGCCCATCCGCAGTTGGAGCTTCTTCGACGTGCCGCGTTGGTTGCCCGACTTGCCCCGCTCACCCGGCTCGGACTGCTTTCCCCAACCGGACGTCGTGGCGGGAGCCTCGCCCGCGTCGGTGTTGAGCACCTTGCGGCGCTGCGCCTGGATCTGGCCGGCGAACGGTGACGGCTCGGCCGCCGGCGGTGGCGGTGGCGGTGGCGCGGGTGGTCCCGACTCGGGTTTCAGCCAACTGAACAGCAGCCCGACCTTCTGCATCGCGTCCTTGCCCTCCAACCGCAGGTTCGTCAGCTCGAACGTGAGGATCTCCACCCGGGTGACCGCTTGTTCCTGGCTCTGCGCGATGGTGTTGCCCTGCGGGTTGGTGACCACGCCCTGGCTGAACGCGATCGACGCCGGGTTGTACGGGAACGTGACGTCCTCACCCGGGCGGTAGGTCAGCGACAGCTGTTTCCGCCCGGCCTGGATCGTGCCCATGGACCCTCCCGCCTCAGCCCAGGAATCCCTGGTGCCGGATCGTCAGCTTCTCGACCGCGACCTCGTTGCTCCTGGCCGACAGCGTCGGCCCGGTCCACGACACCGGCAGCACGTCACGCAGCGTCCACCAGGCGATCTTGGCGATCCGACCCTCGCTGACCGAGCTGCCGTAGAGGGTGATCACGGCGGTGTTGCCGGAGTACCGGGTGGCATCACCGTTGATCCAGTTGTTCTGCACGTCGGTCAGCCAGCCCTGCACGACCCGCCAACTGTCGTTGGTGATGGCCCGTTCCAGCGTGACGTCGCCGTAGGCCACCCGGCCCGGGAACAGGCGCGGATGCTCGTAGAAGCCGCCCTCGTCGTAGGTTTCGTGGTTGAAGGTCACCGCGAGCCCCTGGCACGACGACCAGTCGCCGAGCGACATCTGGTCACCGTCCAGCGTCACGGCGAACCGCATCGCCATGCCGAGGTTCTCCGGTGCGCGCTGGGCCGTGCCGGTCGCGGTGGCGGAACTGAGCGCGCCGCCGACCACGCTCACCGCTCCCTGCGCTACCTGCGACGGTGACAACAGTGCGGGCATGACTACCTCCTCCGATCACCGATAGGACTGCTCGTCGTCCAGGAACCCGGTGTGCGCCAGCTCCAGCGTCTCGACGGCGGCCTTCGCCCCGCTCGCGTCGAAGTCCACGATGGACCACCCGATCGGGAAGAACTGCTTGAGCTTCCACTCCACGACGGTCACCCCGAGAAAGTCGACCATCCGCACGGCCCCGCTGAGCGGCACGTTCTTCTTGCTGGTCGCCACCAGCCAGCTCTGCACGGTCTGGGACGCCGAACACGCCGCGCGGGACAGCTTGATGTTCGAGTAGCTGGTGTTGCCGGGCGCGATCCACAACTGGTTGGACTCGCCGACCCGGTGCTCGACGCGACCCCAGGTCACCGACAGCCCGGCGGCCCGTGACCAGTCACCGAGGTTGTACCGGCCCTCGTCGATCTGCACCAGGAACCGGTGCGTCATCCCGACCTCGCCGAACAGGAACTCGGCTGCCTTTCCCGGCAGCCCGGCGCCCAGTCCTGGCATGTGCCCTCCTATCCGAAGTCACCGAGCCGGCCCGCGCGCTCGCGGTCCACCAGCAGTTCCCGGCGGAGCCGGCGGCGCAGCCGGCCGAACAGTTTCGTCGTGAGATCGTCGAGCGTCAGCGGGTCGTCCAGATCGGGCGGCGGCCGCTCGGCAAGTTCGGCCACCGATCTGGTCAGGCCGGCCACCGCGTCCCGTAGCCCGGTGATGTCCGGGTGCGCGACGGGTGGTTCGGGCGGCGCCCAGCCCGGCAGTGACCACTCCTGTCGCAGCGCAGGTGCCGCGATGGTCGTGGGTCCGGTGCCGGGCGGCCCGGCTGACACGACCGGAGGGTCCGGGTCGGCAGGCGGGGGCGTCGGCGCCCGTTGCGGTGAGGACGGTGGCGTGGCCAACCGTTCGACCTCGACGGCCAGTCCCCGGACCTGGTCGGCCGTGGTGCGGGCCAGGACGGATTCCGGGCTGGGCGGCCGATGCACCAGTGCGGCGGGGCGGGGACCGTCGCCGCGTATCCAGTGTTCCGTGGCGACGGCGACATCCTCCAGCCGCCGGCCATCCGGGGAGGACTCGTCGGGCAGTCCGGCGCCGAACCGGCGTTGCTGGGCCGCGTGCACGAGCTCGTGGGCGAGCAGCGCGCGTGTCCCCGGTGCGTCCACCGGTCCGGCGTCGTCGGGCAGGTACACGGTTGCGTCGTGGGTGAAAGCGCGGGCCGCCAGCTCGTGCGCCAGCCGGCCGGCCTCCGGTCCGCGCCGCACCGGCACATCGGCGACGTCGACACCGAACGAGCTGCGTAGTGCGGTCACCAGGCCCGGCGGTGGCCGTTCGACCACGGTCGTCGCCGGTCGTCCTGCCGACACACGGGCGGGCGATGGCAGGGTGGGTGGCGGAAAGGCTGCTGGCGGAAGGGTGGGTGGCACGGCTGCCAGCGCGGCCCGGTACACGGGGCCGCTCGGTGCCTCCGGCGGCCGACGATCGGTCGAGCCGGCGAACGCGACAGCGGTGCCGGCAGAACGGGATCCGCCGCCTGACGGTGATTCGGGTACCGGCGAGGGCGGGGCGCCGACGACGGGCGTGGCCGGCCGGCGGTCGGCGACCCACGGGGTCGGCCCGCGGCCGGTGAACGGCGGAGTCGGTCGGAGGTCGGCGATCGGTGGCGTCATGGGGTCCGGGGCTTCCTCGCCGGGCGGTGGCGCCGTGTGGCCCGGCGGCAG
>DASZXM010000774.1:0-1942 GCA_035546415.1 Pseudonocardiaceae bacterium | reverse complement strand
CTGGTCAACGCGTTGTTGGCGACGCCGGGGCTGTCCCCGGTGGACGCTGACGTGGCAACGGCGACCTACCTGGTGCTGGCGCACGGCGAGCGGTGGTCGGCCAGCGCGCACTACCCGGGCCGGCTGGCCCCGGTCGAGTTCGACCTGGCGGCACTGCCCAGCTGGACGTCCGCGGCGCACGAGTTCCCGCCCGGCCAGCTGCCGCCGCGCTACGTGGAGGTGCGCGGGCCGGTGCCGCTGCTGGAGCGCCTGACGCTGGTGGACACCCCCGGCGTCGGCGGGCTGGACTCGATGCACGGCGAGCTGGCCCGGCAGGCAGCGGCCGGCGCCACGGCGCTGCTGTTCGTGGTCGACGCGTCCAGCCCGTTCACCGCGGGCGAGCTGGCGTTCCTGCGGGACGTCGGCGAGCAGGTGGAGACCGTGGTGTTCGCGATGGCCAAGACCGACGCGTTCCGCGGCTGGCGCCAGGTCGTCGAGGACGATCGGCGGCTGTTGGCCGAACACGCACCCCGGTTCGCCGCCGCGCCGTTCCACCCGTGCTCGGCACGGATGTTCGAGTTGGCCGGCCGGGCACCCACCGAGCAGGCGGCGGCCGCCGTGCGGCAGCAGTCCGGGGTCGGTGAGCTACAGGCCGCGCTGCAGGAGCTGGTGGTCGGGCGGTCGGTGATGCTGGCCGAGGCGAACGTGCTGCGGGCGCTGGACACCGCGCTGGCCGCGCTGGAGGCCACCCTGCGGTCCGAGTGCCGCACGCTGTCCGCGGGCGCCGAGGAGGCGGACGCGCTGCGCGCCCGCAAGGAGGAGCTCAGTTCGGCCCGCCGCTCGTCCACCCGCGGCTGGCAGGTGCGGCTGCGCGGCGAGATCCAGCGGGCCAGGGTGGAGAGCGGGCACGAGGTCAACCGGCAGATGCGGGACGTGCAGTCGTGGTTCCGGCAGGCCATCGACTCGGCCGACCGGTCGGCGCTGGCCGGGCTGCCCGGCCAGGTGGACGCCGCCCTGCAACTGGTGTCCGGCCGGCTGTCCGCGGAACTGGCCGGCCGGCTGGACCGGGTGGCCGTCACCGCGCTGGCCGACCTGTTCACCGCCGACGAGCTGAACGTCATCCGCGCCCAGTTCGCCGGTGGCACCCGACCGCCGGTGACGCTGCGTCCGCCGGACAAACGGCCGCCCACCGCCGAGGACAAGCTGCTGGTGTTCATGGGCATCACCGGCGGGTTCGGCGCCGCCCGGGTGGCGGCCCTGCCGCTGGCCGGGCTGTCCGCCGCCGTGTTCAACCCGATCGTGCTGCCGGCCACCATCGTGGTCGGCCTGGGTGCCGGCTGGTGGCTGGCCCGCACGCGCCGGCACTCGGCGGACAAGCAGCACATGAAGCAGTGGCTCACCGAGGCCATCGCGGACGCCCGCTCGACCATGGACCAGTTGGTCGCCGAGCAGCTCATCGAGGCCGAACAGCAGCTGTCCCTGGCCCTGGACGACGCGTTGGGCAAGCGGATCGACGCGATCGACACCGAGCTGCGCGAGGTGGACCGGACGATGAAGCTGGCCGACGGCGAGCGCACCAGGCGCCTGGCGTCGGCGGGGCGTCGGCTGACCGAGGTGCAGCACGGCCGGGAACGGATCGAGGGCCTGCTCACCGAGATCAGGGCACTTCGCGACGCGCGGTGACGACGGGGTGGTCTGTGGAACCAGACCGGCATACGGTGAGTCCAAGAGATCGCACGCACACTTTCGACGCCGCCGGCAGGCGGGGGAACAGGGGCAGCCGTGTACATCGACGACGGCAACGCCGGTGACTCCGGCGAACTGCGGATCGACGTCGACGGGCACGAGTACGTCGAGCAGGAGAACTACTCCTACGACCAGGACGGCATCGTGGACAGCGTCGCCGTGGACACCGGCGACGGCGGACACCTCGTGTACTCCGACACCGACCACGACGGCTCGG
>DASZXM010000773.1:0-1969 GCA_035546415.1 Pseudonocardiaceae bacterium | reverse complement strand
AGCCATCCGCCAGATTAGCCGCTCGCCTCGGAGCACAGGACGGGACGCGGGAAAGGCGCGGGCCCGGTGGGATGCCTTTCCCCCTGGAAGAGGCATCCCACCGGGCCCGTAGAAGCTCCCGGAGTCGAGTTCGGGTGTGGCGGCCTTGCGTTTCCCCGGGACCCCCGAACGACGCCGTTCGGGTTTGCGCGCGCCGCCCGGGTCGGCCTACCCCTCGTGAGGCCGTCCCGGACAGCTCGCGCCGCGACCAGGGATCCCCCGTCGACCGAGCCGCCGCCCCACCCCCAGCTGGGCGCCCCGTCAGCTCCGCCGAACCGTCCCTCTTTCGTGTCGCAGGGATGAGTTTGCCGTCCTTCGTCGACCCGGGGCAGCGGGAACACCCCAGGTCAGGACTGCGTAGTGCTACGGAAATCGGGGTACGCGGCCACCCGTGGGACATCCGGGTGACCCGCCGTGCCTCGGCTCCGGAGTGGGGACGCGCGCTCCACGGGGTCATGACGCGATGTGCGAAAGAAAATCAGCCGGCCGCGGCCAGCACCGCTGACTCGACACGTTTGCGCAGGTCGAGCGGTAGGCCGGGCAGGTCGTCCGCGGTCAGGCAGAACGAGCCGACGACGGTGGCGCCGGGTGTGGCCAACCGCGCCCAGCGCACGTCCACGCCACTGGCCTCCAATGCGGACGCGACCCGGTAGAGCAGGCCGATCCGGTCGCTGGCGCGCAACTCCAGCACGACGGCGCCGGTGGCCTCGTCGTCGAACCACAGCACCCGGGGCCGGGCCGGTTCGCCGGTCGTGGTCGCGTAGTCGCGTTCCTTCGCGTCCAGGCGGGCGGCCAGCGGCAGCGAGCCGTCCACGGCACGGCCCAACTGTTCCCGCAGTAACGCCGGGTCGGGCAGTTCGCCGAACCGGGGCGACACCGTGAACTCGTCGACGGCGACGCCGCCGTAGCTGCTCATGGTGGCCGCGTGCACGTCCAGCGAGTGCAGCGCGAGCACACCCGCCGCGCGGGCCAGCAGGCCGGCGCGGTCCACCGCGACGATGGTGACGGTGGCGGCCTGGGCCGGTCCGGCGACGAGCACGCCGGGCCTCCCCGACTCCAGAACCGACTTGGCCAGCTCGACCTGGCTGTCGTCCAGTGGCGCGGGTCCGGGTGGCGAGCCGCCGTCCATGACGGCCCGGGACCCGGTCACCAGCTGCGCCATCAGGGACGCCTTCCACGGCGTCCACACGCCCGGTCCGGTGGCCTTGCTGTCCGCCTCGGACAGCGCCGCGAGCAGGTCGAGCAGGACGCGGTCGTGGTGCAGCGTGTCGGCGACGCGCAGCACGGTCGCCGCGTCGGTGACGTCTCGGCGGGTGGCGGTGTGCGGGAGCAGCAGGTGGTGCCTGACCAGCGCGGAAAGCGTCGACACGTCGTCGGCGGACAGGCCGACGCGCTCGCCGATCTGGGCGGCCAGCGCGGCGCCGACGACGGAGTGGTCGGTGTCCCTGCCCTTGCCGATGTCGTGCAGCAGCGCGCCGAGCAGCAGCAGGTCCGGCCGGGCCACGGTGGTGGCCAGCGACGCGGCCTGCACGGTGGTCTGCACGAGGTGCCGGTCGACGGTCCACAGGTGGACCGAGTCGCGGGGCGGCAGGTCGCGGACGGCGCCCCACTCCGGGAACAGCCTGCCCCACAGCCCGGTCCTGTCGAACGCCTCCACGACGTCGACCAGGCCAGGGCCGGCGGCGAGCAGGCTGAACAGGGCGTCCAGCGCCGGTTTCGGCCAGGGTTTGCGCAGTTCCGGGGCCCGCTCGGTGAGCCGGGCCATGGTGCCGGCGGCGACCGGCGCGCCGGCGCGGGCCGCGGCTGCCGCCAGGCGCAGCAGCAGCGCCGGGTCACGGGCCGGGTCGGCGTCCCTGGCCAGCGCGACCTCGCTGCCGTGCAGTACGACGCCCTCGGTGAGCGGTGAGCGCACCGGGCCACGACGCAGGCC
>DASZXM010000772.1:0-6714 GCA_035546415.1 Pseudonocardiaceae bacterium | reverse complement strand
CCCGTGGTCACCGTCCAGGTGAACGACGTCGACCCGCTCGCGCCGGTGGCGTCCGATGCCGTCACGGTGACGTTCGACGTGCCCGCCGCTGTCGGCGTGCCGGAGATCAGGCCGGTCGAGGAGTTGATCGACAGGCCGGCCGGCAACCCGGAAGCGCTGTAGGTCAACGTCTGGTTGCCCGAGTCGGTCGCGTGAATCTGGAGGCTGGCGGCCGTGCCGACGGTGGAAGTCTGGTTGCCCGGTCCGGTGACCGTCACCGTGTTGCCGCTGCCGCCGCCGGTCGGCAGCGTCCACTGCTGTTGCGCGGAGTCCGTGCACGTCTCGATGTCCAGCCGGGCACCGGTGTTGCCGCCCGGGTCGGTCAGGCACAGGCCGGAGTTCGGGTTGACGAGCTCACCGTTGGCCTGGTGCGTCCAGTTCTGCGCGTTGGTGCCGTTGCACGGGTACCAGTCGACGTTCGTGCCGCTCGTCGTCCCCGCGCTCACCACGTCCAGGCAACCGCCCTGCACGCGCACGGTGTTGTCGGTGTACGGCGACCACTGCTGCCCGGCGCTGCCGTTGCAGCCGCTGACGCCGATCGGGTTGCCCTCGGTGTTCAACGAGTTCTGGTTGGTCAGGCACAGGCCGTTGATGCCCTTGAGCGGGCCGGTGGCCGTGGCCGTGCCGGTGGGCGTCGAGTTGCCGCCCTTCTCGTACACCGCAACGTATCCGACGCTCATCGACGCACCGGACGTGGTGGCCGACGTGGGCGTGGTCTGGCCGGAGACGCCGTCCGGGTAGTTGCCGCCCATGGCCAGGTCCCAGATGATGAAGAAGCCGTGGTCGATGGCTGCCTGCCAGGCCGCCGTGCCGACCGACGCCTCGGTGATCGTGCTCTCCACGACACCGTCCATCAGGAACTGGAGCGTTTCCGCGCTGGTGTTGGTGCGGTCGATGATCACCGAGTACGTGTGGTAGCCGGTCTGGCAGCTCGAACCCGCGCCGGGACAAGGGATCAGCGCGTGGCCGGGGCTGTTCGCCGAGTCGTGCAGGGTTTGCGACGCCTCGTTGAGGCCGTTGACGTCCTCCATCATGTCGATCTCACCGGACTGCGGCCAGCCGCCGCCTGCGCGCATCGGTGAGCCCAGCGCCCAGAAGGCGGGCCAGTAGCCCAGGCCGTTGGCCGGGTTGGGCTGCTGGATCGACGCGGTCATCTCCAGTTCGCCGCCGGGCGGTGCCTGGAAGTCGTCCCGGGTGCTCTCGATCCGCGCGGACGTCCACGTGCCGCCGCTGTTGATCGCCTTGAGCACGAGGTGGCCGTTGCCGTCCAGGTAGACGTTGTTGGTGGAGTTCGTGGTCTGCTCTTTTTCGCCCGTGCCGTAGCCGGTTCCGATGTCGTAGAACCAGTTCGCCGCGGCCGGTGGCGACCCGGCCGGGCCGGCGAAGTTGTCGCCGAACACGGTCGTCCAGCCGGTCGGTGCCGGTGGCACGGGGTCGGCCTGTGCGGCGGGCGCGGTGACGAGGCTCGCCGTCGCGGTGCCGACCAGGCAGCCGGCGAGCACCGCCAGCGCGGTGAACAGGGATCTGGTCCGGCGGCCTGTGCGTGGCATCTCGGTGCCTTCCCTTCGCGGAGAGCGCTTTCTCGCCCGAAGGGTGACGCCGAGCACAGGCTCCGGTCAAGAGTTGACGACAGTGCCCGACCTGCGAAAACCGTTATCGCGCAACCGGTTCAGACCAGATGGGTTCGGTTCCGCAACTTGTTTCACGGCCGTTAAAAAGTTATCGCCACGCCCACACGGGCTGCTCCAGGTGGCCGACCCGCGTCTGCCGGCCGTGGAGCGCGACCTCCCGGAACTGGAAGAGCACGGCGGCCGTCGGCGCGTGCACGAACCCGCCGAGCAGCGGCAACTGGATCACCGGCCGGTCGGACTCCGGGATCGTCAGGTAACGCGGCTCGGCATCCAGATCGGCGAACGGGATCCGGTACACCTCGGCGACCTCGCCCGGGTTGGGCACGGGCTCCTGAGCGTCGGCGAGCCGCAGCACCACGGGCGTGATGACGTAACCGGAACGGGTCGGATAGTCGTCCAGCAGGCCGACGACGTCCGTCCGGTCGGCCGCGATCCCCAACTCCTCGCGCAACTCCCGGAGCGCGGCGGCCACCGCGTCCTCGCCGTCGTCGAACCGCCCACCGGGCAAGGCGAACTGGCCCGGATGCGACCGCAGCTCCGGCACCCGCCGGGTCAACAGGATCGCGGGCCCCTCGATGACCACGACGGCGACAGCAGCGGCCCGCCGGCCGTCCAACGGCACGGTGACCCGCTCGAACCGGCCGACGGCATCGAGGTTCGTCATCCGTCGACCGTAGCCGCCGACAACGCGCGGCTGGCCCGCCGAGCGGCCTCGATCACGTCCGCCGGAGTGGCGTCCGTGCCGTGGGCGGCCATCAGGGCGGCGCTGGCCGTGTCGAACGTCATCCGCAGCAGCACCAGGTCCGCCGACGTGGTGTCGTCGGTGACCAGCAGGTCGACGACCTCCGCGAACGCCGTCCGCATGCTCTTGCCATCGGCCGACAGCCGCCGGATCACCGCCTGATTGGCCTGGGCCAGTCGCATCGCCTGGAGGTGTTCGGGCCGCACCGACGCCAGCCACCGCTCCGCCGCCCGCCCGGCCAGGTCGGGCGTGCGCGGCTGCGCCTTGATCCAGTCGACCAGCTCGTCCAGGTCGCGGCGGCGGGCCGTCATCAGGCTGGCGAGGATCTCCTCCTTGTTGCGGAAGTGGTAGTACAGCGAGGACTTCGTCAGACCGAGCGCGTCGGTGAGGTCCCGGGTCGAGGTGCCCTCGTAGCCCCGTTCGGTGAACAGCCGCAGCGCCACCCGCAGGATCTCCACGCGCGTCTCCTCACCGTTGCGCCGCTCCATGACCGCTCCTCTCGTCGCCGCCAGCCTACTTGCTTACCGAGCGCTCGGTCAGCTACCGTCCTATCGAACTTACCGAGCGACCGTTCAGTAACAGGAGGTAGTCATGGTTGAAGGACGACCGGTCACCACAGTCGCGAGCCGCTGCGCGACTCGCGTCGCCATCGTCGGAGCCGGGCCGGGCGGCCTGACCTGCGCCCGGGTGCTGGCACGGCACGGCATCGCGGCCACCGTGTACGAAGCCGACGCGTCCGCCACGGCCCGCGACACGGGCGGCACGCTCGACCTGCACGCCGACTCCGGCCAGATCGCCGTCGAGGACGCCGGCCTGCTCACCGAATTCCTAGCCCTGGCCCGGCCGGAAGGCCAGGCGAAAACCCGGATGGACCACCGAGGCACCGTCATCGCGTCGTTCGAACCGGATGCCGACGACGTGGCCGCCCCCGAGATCGACCGCGGCCAGCTGCGGACCATGCTCGCCGCGCACGTCGACGACATCCGCTGGGGCCACAATCTGCTCACCGCCACTCCCCTGGCCGACGGCCACCGCCTGACGTTCGCGAACGGCACGACGATCGACGTCGACCTGGTCATCGGCGCCGACGGCGCGTGGTCCCGGGTGCGCCCACTGCTCACCGACGCGACTCCACGGCCCACCGGCGTCACGCTCGTGGACGTCCGGTTCGACGACGTCGACGAACGCCACCCGGACCTCGCCGCACTCGTCGGCGACGGACACCTGTTCGCCAACAGCGGCACCGGACAGGCGATCATCGGCCAGCGCAACAGCAACGGCGTGATCCGCGCGTTCATCGGCATCCGCACCGACGCCGACCTGGACGCCACGACGGTCCGTGACTTCCTGCTCGCTGAGTTCGACGGCTGGTCGGAGCCGTTGCGGCGGTTCATCACGGACACCGACGGCGGCTATTCGATCCGCCCGCTGTCCGTGCTGCCCGCTCCCCTGACCTGGACCCGTCGGCCGGGCGTGACACTGCTCGGCGACGCGGCGCACCTGATGTCCCCGTTCGGCGGCTTCGGCGCGAACCTGGCCATGCTGGACGGAGCCGAACTGGCCCACGCGATCGCCGGGGCGCCGACGCTCGACGCGGCTGTCGAGTCCTACGAGTCGGTGATGCTGGCCCGTTCCGGCCCGCTGGCCGTCGAGGCGAACACCGCGCTCACCGAGTTCTTCGCCACCCGCCGGTTCACGACAGGCGACTTCCCGGACAGCGCGGCCGAACACCAGGCCTACCGCGACCGGGCCGCCGCCTACCGGGCCGATTACCGTGCGGCCCTCAACCAGCCGTCACACCGCTGACGTACTTCGCCTGCTCCGCCGTCAGGTTCCGCAGGTCCCAGATCAACGCGGCCACGTCGGCATCCGGCAACGGCCTGGCCAGTGGCGGGAAACCAGCCACCACCAACAAATCCGGGGCGCCCAGCAGGATCGCGAAATCCGCCACCAGGTCCCGTGTCAGCTCCTTGCGGCCGTGGCCCACCGCGCCGATCGTGGCCGCCGGCAGGAACCGGCCGGTCAGCATCGCCAGTGTCCGGGCGGCGCGGGTCCAGGTCAGGTTCCGGTTGCGGAGCATGCCGGCGATCGCGCCGCCCGCCACACCCGGCGGGTACCGCTCGTACTCCGGCACCGGCACCGGCGGCACCCGTTCGCCCGGCGGCAGCGACCGGACCAGGTCGCGGACGCGACGCCGTTCCTCCGGTGTCAGGCGCAGCACGTTGCGCGCGATCTGCGGCACCCACGTCCCGGCGGCCGGGTCCACCGGCGCCAGGTCGTCGGGGACGGGCAGGCCCGCGATCACGAACAGGTCGGCGGTGTGCAGGCCGA
Source organism: Pseudonocardiaceae bacterium (assembly GCA_035546415.1). Lineage (GTDB taxonomy): Bacteria > Actinomycetota > Actinomycetes > Mycobacteriales > Pseudonocardiaceae > DATEPR01. Next base: position 1,971 of record DASZXM010000772.1, on the reverse strand, counting down.
GTACGGGGCTGAGCCGGCGGAGCAGCGCAGGGCTCGGCGCCGCGAACTCCTCGGCGAACGATCCGATCAGCCCGTCGAGGTTGCGCGTGCGGTGCGCCAGCAGCCGCACCACCAGCTGATCACCGCTTGCGGGCGACACCGGCGATGATGCGGGACTGGCTGTCCTGGTCGAACAGGCTCTTCCCGTCCGGGTGCCACGCTGGCGCCCACACCAGGCCCGGTTCCAGCAGCTCCAGGTCGCCGAAGAACCGGCCGAACTCCTCGCGGGTGCGCAGCTGGCCGGGGTTGGTGGTGTTCTCGTAGAACTCCTCCAGCTGCCGCAGCGCCTCGGCCTCCTCGGCGTCGGCGGGGTTCTCGTCGGACATCTGGCTGAGCACCAGCCAGCTGCCCGGCGGCAGGTTCCTGCGGTAGAACTCCAACGCCTCGTCCGGGCGCGCCTCATCCTTGATGAAGTGCAGCACGGCGGAGATCAGCAGCACGACCGGCTTGCGCAGGTCGATCACGCCGGTGTCGCCGACCTGCTGCCACAGGTTGACCGGGTCGAGCAGGTCCGCGTACACGGCGCGGTGCCGGTTGGCGTCGGCCAGGTCGTCCAGCAGCAGTTCGGCGTGCGCGAACGCGATCGGCTCGTTGTCGATGTAGACGACGTGGGTGTCGCGTTGCGGCCGGACCTGGTCACAGATCTCGTGCACGCTGCCGGAGGTGGGCAGGCCGGAGCCGATGTCGATGAACTGGGTGTGACCCTCCTCGGCGGCCTGGCGCACGGCACGGCCCATGAACAGCCGGCATTCCCGAGCGTAATCGCCGATCCGGGGAATCCTGGCCTGGAGCCCCTGAGCGAATTTCTGGTCAATGGCGAAGTTGTGGTCGCCGCCGATGAAATAGTCGTAGATCCGGGCGGCCGACGGCCTGTCCACACTGTTGGCCAGCTTCGCGCGGCGCGCGGCGACGTCCTCCGGATCGAAAACCATTGATTCGGTCCGACCCGACTGTTCACTGCTCATTGGTGCTCCAACCCGACGCCATGACCGCGGTGCAAGCGTAGGGTACTCACGCGCGCCGAATCCACGTAAGCAGCCGGGCGACCACGCGCCGTCAATAGGCCGTTCGTAGGAATTCCAGGATCACCTGCCACGATTCACGAGCCGCCGCGGCGTTCGCCTCGGCGGTGCCGCCGAAGTCGAACGTGAGCCTGCCGACCGGCGAAACCCGCAGCATGGGCGGCCACGACGGCAGCCCGTACGGGAAGCACACGAAATGGCCGGCGCCCGGCAGGTCGAGGTACCGGTCGGCGACGTCCCGCCCGTGGTCGCGGCGTCGCCGCGCGATCCGCTCGGCGAACCACGGCGACGGCCACAACTGGTCGTCCGCTCCCGTGACGACCAGAATCGGAGCACCTATCCGTTCCACCTCGATCACGGCGGGAGCCACCTTCTCGGCGTCGCCGTTGAGCCGCAGGAACATCGCGCGCTGCCGTACCGGCCGACCGAACATGAATGCCGCGAAAAACGTCAGGAATGTCCGAAAACCGAACTTACCAGGGACGAAGGGCAACGGTTCCCCGTCCAACACCCATGCCGGTTGGGTGAAGTCGTTCCGGTTGCTCGGCAGCCCCGCCTGCCGGGCGTGTGCCGGGGAACCGGCGACGACGCAGGCGACCCGGTCGCTCAGCACCCCGACCTGCAGGGCCAGCTCCCCGCCCCGCGACAGCCCGATCACGCCGACCCCGCCCGGCCCGGCTTCGGGCTGGTCGGCCAGCCATCGGATCGCGTCGAGGAAGTAGGTCAGCTCGATGTTGTCGAGCGTCTTCGGGCGGTCCTCCACGTCGAAGTAGGCCAGCGACAGGACGGCGAACCCGATGCGCGCCATGGTCCGCGTCCTGCGCCGCGACGAAGGCGCCGAGTTGACGCCCAGCCCGCGCATCGCGGACATCGCCGCGCTGAGCCAGGCGCGCACCGGTCCGATGGTGTA
>DASZXM010000771.1:0-3779 GCA_035546415.1 Pseudonocardiaceae bacterium | reverse complement strand
CGACCGACTACGGCACGTGCGCGGATCTGGCCGCGATCGCCGACGTGTGCCACGAGTTCGACCGGCCGTTGATCGTGGACGAGGCGTGGGGCGCACACCTGCCGTTCCACCCCGAGCTGCCGCCGTGGGCCATGGACGCGGGCGCCGACCTGTGCGTGACCAGCGTGCACAAGATGGGCGCGGCCATCGAGCAGAGTTCGGTGTTCCACCTGCGCGGTGGCCGCGTCGACCCGGCGGTGCTCAAGCAACGCGAGGACCTGCTGGGCACCACGAGCCCGTCGTCGCTGGTGTACGCGACGCTGGACGGGTGGCGCCGGCAGATGGTGCAACAGGGTGAGAAGCTGTTGGGCGCGGCGCTGTCCCTGGTCCGGGACGTGCGCTGCCGGGTGAACGACATCCCCGGGCTGCGGGTGATGGGCGACGAACTGGTCGGCCCGGCGGCCGCTGCGTCGTTCGACCCGCTGAAGGTGGTCGTCGACGTGTCCGGCTTGGGCATCAGCGGCTATCAGGCCGCGGACTGGCTGCGGGAGTACCGCCGGGTCACCGTCGGCCTGTCCGACCACCGCCGCATCGTCGCCCAGTTCACCCACGCCGACGACGAGCAGACCGCGCTGGCGCTGGTCGAGGCGCTCACCGCGCTGACGCGGGTGAACCTGCCCCGGCCCGCACCGGTGGCCCTGCCGTCACCGGACGATCTGCGGTTGACGACCCGGATGCTGCCCAGGGACGCCTTCTTCGGCCCGACCGAACAGGTCGACGTGCGCGACGCGGCCGGCCGGATCGCCGCCGAGATGATCACGCCGTACCCGCCGGGGGCACCGGCCGTCGTGCCGGGCGAGGAGATCACCGACGTCGTGCTGGACTACCTGCGGTCCGGCCTGGCCGCCGGCATGGATGTCCCCGACCCCGCCGACCCGCGGCTGCGCACGGTCCGGGTGGTCGCATGACTGCCCTGACACTCGGCGTCGAGGAGGAGTTCCTGCTCGTCGACGAGCACGGTCAGCTGGCCGCCAGCGGGCCGGAGATCACCGAGGCGGTCGACGACCCCGACGGGCAGGTCGAGCAGGAGCTGCGGCGCTGCCAGGTCGAGTCCGCGACGAAGGTGTGCACCGACGTCGACGAGATCGTCGCCGGGTTGCGCGGCCTGCGTGACCAGCTCGCGGCCGAGGCCGGCGAACGCGGCCAGCGGCTGCTGCCGGCCGGGACGTCGCTGCTGGCCGACGACCGGCCGCCACGGTTCACGCCGGACAGCCGCTACCAGCACATGTCGTGGGATTTCGGCGCGCTGGCCCGTGCCTCGCTCACCTGCGCCTGCCACGTCCACGTCGCCATCCCGGATCGGGAGACCGGTTTGCTGGTCAGCAACCACATCCGGCCCTGGCTGCCGCTGTTGCTCGCACTGGCGGCGAACTCGCCGTTCTACGACGGCGTGGACACCCGGTATGCCAGCTGGCGGTACGAGGTCTGGCGACGGTGGCCCTCGGCGGGCCCACCGCCCCGGTTCCGCTCGATCGACGACTACGAGTCCCGAGTGGACGGACTGCTGCGCTGCGGTGCGATCCTGGACCGGGGCATGATCTACTGGGACATCCGGCTCTCCGAACACCAGCCCACCGTGGAGATCCGGATCGCCGACGTGATGCCGACGGTGGAGCACGCGGCGCTGCTGGCCGTCCTGGTCCGGGCGCTGGCCGGCCGCGCGCTCGACGGGGCCCCGCTCGTCGCGGAGCCGGAAACCGACGTGCCCCAGGAGGTATTGCGCGGCCAACTGTGGCGCGCCGCCCGGGACGGCTTGGCCGGCCGGTGCGTCGACCCCGGGACGGGCCGGCTCGTCCCGACCTGGCAGCTGGTGGACGGCCTGGTCGACGACCTGTCGCCGTACCTGCGATCGACCGGGGACACCGAGCATGTCACCGAGACGCTGGCGGTGCTGCGTGCGACGGGAGGCGGTGCCCAGCGGCAGCGCGCCCGGTACGACCGGCGGCACCGGATCACCGACGTGATCGACGACCTGGCCTGGCCGTGCGCGTGATCGAGCGCGTCGACGCCTACCAGCGGCGGCGCCGGTGGGCCGCACTGCCGGTGGCGGTGCTGTACAAGTTCGTCGACGACAACGGGACCTACCTGGCCAGCCTCATCACCTACTACGGGCTGGTGTCCGTGTTCCCGCTGCTGTTGCTGCTCAACACCGTACTGGGCTACGTCCTGCACGGCGACCCGGCAGCGCAACAGGCCGCGCTGCACTCGGCGCTGCGGGAGTTCCCGATCATCGGCGACCAGATCGAACGGAACATCCATTCGTTGCACGGCAGCGTGCTCGGCGTCGCGCTCGGCATCGCCGGGTCCGTCTACGGTGGACTGGGTGTCGCCAACGCCGGCCAGTACGCGTCGAACACGATCTGGGCGGTGCCCTACACGACACGGCCCAACCCGCTGGGCATGTACGGCAGGAGCCTGCTGCTGCTGCTCATCGTCGGTGTGGAACTGGTCGTCACCACGGGGCTGGCGGCGGTCACGGTCGCCGGTGCCGCCGTCCACGGTGTCGGGGGTGTCGCGGTGCGCGTCGCCGCCGGCCTCGTCGCCGTCGCCCTGAACACCGCGCTGTTCGTGCTCGTGTTCCGCGTCCTGGTGGCCCGCCCGGTCACGACCGGGCAGGTCCTTTCCGGAGCGGTGGGCGCCGCCGTCGCCTGGCAGGCGCTGCAGGAGGGCGGCACGCTGTACGTCGAGCACGAGTTGCGCGGCGCGAGTGCCACCTACGGGCTGTTCGGCATCGTGCTGGGCCTGATCGCCTGGATCTACCTCGGAGCCCTGGTGTTCGTGCTCTGCTCCGAGGTCAACGCCGTCCGCACCGATCGGCTGTGGCCGCGCGCCCTGCTCGCCCTGTTCACCGACCACGTCCATCTGACCCGCGGTGACCGCCGCAGCTACGAGCGTTACGCCACCGCGGAACAGCGGACGACCACCGAACAGGTGGACGTGGCGTTCACGGACCGGCCGAATGAACGGCCGGAGGACGGGTAGTCACCGGCATGACGTCTTCGACAGAACCGGATGCCCGACCGCTCACCGCCATCGTGACCGGCTCCGATTCGGGCATCGGCCGCGCCGTCGCCGTCGCACTGGCCGGTGGGGGCGTGGACATCGGCATCACCTACCACTCCGACGAGCAGGGCGCGCGGGACACCGCGACCGAAGCCGGCGGGTCGGGCGCCCACACCGTCGTGCGGCACCTGGACCTGACCGACCTGCCCGCTGCCGGCGACGTGATCGACGACATCGCTGCCGAACTGGGCGGAGTGGACATCCTGGTGAACTGCTCCGGCACCGGAAGCCAGGAACTGGCCGTGGACATGGACTTCCAGACCTGGCGCCGCGTGCTGTCGGTCGACCTGGACGGTGTCTTCGTGTGCTCGCAGCGCGCCGCCAAGCACATGATCGCCGCCGGCCGGGGCGGCCGGATCATCACGATCACCAGCGTGCACGAGCACGCACCGCGCGTCGGGTCGGCACCGTACTGCGCGGCGAAGGGCGGCGCCGGCATGCTGACCCAGGTGCTCGCGCTGGAACTGGCCGAACACGGCATCACCGTGAACTCCGTGGCTCCCGGCGAGATCGCCACACCGATGACCGGACAGACGGACGTCGCACCGGACACGCGGAGCCGGCCGGGCATCCCGCTGGGCAGGCCGGGTCACGCCAAGGAGATCGCGGCGGCCGTGGCGTTCCTGGCCACGCCGGCCGCTGCCTACGTGACGGGGGCGTCACTGGTGGTGGACGGC
>DASZXM010000770.1:0-7588 GCA_035546415.1 Pseudonocardiaceae bacterium | reverse complement strand
CTGACGTCAGCGGTGGCGGCGTTGTCCACGGCGTTGAACAAGGTCGTCGCGCAGGTGGGCCAGACGGCGCCATCGTCCGGGTCGTCGTCCGGGTCGTCGTCCGGGTCGTCCTCCGGGTCACACTCGTCCGGCTCCGGTTCCGGCTCGGCCGGTCGTGGGTCCGGGTCGTCGTCGGGTTCGGGCCGGACCGGCGCGTCGTCCGGCCCGGCGTCGGCCGACCAGATCGCGGCGGACCAGGCGTCGGTCGACGCGGCGAACGCGGAGTTGGCTGTGGCGCAACAGAATTTGGCGGCGGCGACCTTGGTGTCACCGATCGCGGGCACGGTCGCGGACGTGACGCTGACGGCGGGCGAGAACTCGTCGTCGTCGCACGTGCTCGTCATCGGCCCGGGCCAGGACGAGGTCACGACGGCGGTCGACGACAACCAGGTAGGCCAGGTGAAACCGGGCCAGCCGGCGACGATCACCCCGGACGGCGCGACGAAACCGATCACTGGCACGGTCACGTCGGTCGGAGCACTGGCGTCGACGACGTCGTCCGGCTCGGCGAGCTACCCGGTGACGATCTCACTGAACTCGACTGAGCAGCAACTGTTCGCCGGTTCGACGGCGTCGGTGTCGATCACACTGGGCACGGCCCGGGCGGCGGTCACGGTGCCGACGTCGGCGGTGCACACGGTCGGGTCGTTCAGCGTGGTCTACAAGATGGTCAACGGCACACCGACCCTGACGCGGGTGACGGTGGGAGTCACGGGGGCGACCCTGACGCAGGTCACCAGCGGCCTCCAGGCAGGCGACCAGGTGTCCCTGGCCGACATGTCCCAACCAATGCCCACATCGGACAACACAGGTGGCGCGGTGAGACTGGGAGGCGGCGGCGGTGGCCTGGGAGGCGGTGGCCTGGGCGGTGGCGGTGGCCGAGGCGGCCTGACGGGCGGCGGAGGCGGGGGCACCGTGCGGACCGGAGGCCGCTGAAGCACTCCCCCAAGACCGGCCCACCGGACCGGCCCAGTGGCGCGACAGGCAACGAAGCCGTCGCGCCACTGGCGCCCGGCACAGTCCCCGCCCGCCCGGGGGGCGGCCCTTGTCCAGCCTATCGACCCCGCTCAACGCCAGAAAAACGAAACTCGCCAGTCTGGGGACAACTCGGCCCTATGGGGACAACTCAACCGCGCCGGCATCCGGGGCAGGTCAACTCGCGACCGCTGGTTGGCCTGGATCGTCGCGTTTCCCGCCCGGTAACTCCCTCGGGAGCAACTCGTTGAGGACGAATTCGGTCACCACCGCCGGAGTCGCCGCATCGTCGGCGTACAGGTGAAACCAGCCGTCCTTGGGGGCGTCCGGACCGAACGTTCTGGTGGACCAGCCGAAACCCTGTTGCCACTCCAGTGAAATCGCCGAACCAATACCGGGGATCGGGGCGCCCGATTCTTGTCGGATGGACAGACGTCCGGTAATAGGCTTTCTTCCGTCGAGTGCGATTCCGTCGACCACCAACTCGTACTGTTCAAGCTCGTCCGCGACCCGGTCCAGATATGTCACACAGTTGTCAATTTCTTCGGGCGCGGTCCGGCGGCCGCGCCGCCCACCTGTGGTGATCGTGCGGACCCGGTGACCGACCTGCTCGGTGTGTGTCTGTAGCGCGCTCACGTCGATCCCCTTCCCTCCTCCAAAATACATCGTCGGCGCAAGCCGCATCACCCATCCAGGGTAAAAGTCCCTGCACCAAGTGGACACGTCGGGTGACGCCTCGCCGGACCAGCGACGATCCGCGATCTCACTCGATCGGATCAATCCCGTGACCCGCGGCGATTACTGCCCGCTGACGAACCGCTGATGAACCGCGTGACCGAAAATGACCGATGTCCGCGCGCACCGCAGTTGTTCTCCGTCAGTCTCATCAGTATGGTGAACGACTTCGGCAAATCGCGGGAAGAAAGTATGGATCCGCTGGTCGCACCCGGATTGCCGGAGCGGGTCACGGCGGGACGAATCCGAGGTAAGCACCGTCTGCGCCCCCCATCTCGGTGATGCCGCCGATCAGCACCCGGCCAGGTGTGGCTGTCCGGCCGATACCAGGTCATTATTACTAACCGTGACAAGGCGAGGTTGGCCGCCCCGCACTGTGCGCTGGCGCGTGTACCTCGTCGTCGGCGGTCTTCTGTTGCTCCTGTTGGCCACCGCCGGCACGACGACGGCGGTCCGGCTGCACGTGACCAGCGTCGGCCACCGCCTCACCAACACGCTCCGGCCGGCGCAGATGTCGGCGGCCAATCTCACCAAGGCGTACATCGACGAGGAAACCGGCGAGCGCGGCTACCTGCTCACCCGGGACACGTCGTTCCTGCAACCCTACGACGCCGGCCAACGGGCAGCGGCCCGCGCGCACGAACAGCTGGCCGGGCAGTTCGCCGGCGACCCCGAGACGCTGCGCATCCTGACAGCCGTGGACGACGCCGCCAACCAGTGGCACGGCCGCGTGACCCTCCCGGAGATCTCGGCGTTCCAGAACGGCACGATGACCGGCCGGGCGCTGGCCGCCAGCGTCGCCCTCGGCCGAACACTGTTCGACGACCTGCGCGCCCAGTTGAGCAGGCTGCAGCAACACATCAACGACCTGGTCACCGCAGCCCTGCAGGACTCCAGCGCCGCCCAGACGACGGCCAACGACGTCACCATCATCGCGGCGATCGCCGCGCTGCTGCTCGCGGGCGCGGCGATCTGGCAGCTGCGCTCGTCGTTCGCTGTGCCGTTGAACCGCCTGGTCACGCAGGTCAGGCGCGTGGCAGGCGGTGACATCGAGAGTTTCGTGGACGTGTCCGGGCCGCTGGAGGTGACCACGGTCGCCAGCAGCGTGGAGGCGATGCGCGTGCGCATCCTCGCCGAAAGCGCCCATTCGGAGGCAGCAGCCCGGCAGGTCGCCCGCTACGAGGAGGCCGAACGGATCGCCCACAGCCTGGGCAGCACGGTGATCCGCCAACTGTTCACCACGAGCCTCGCCTTGCAGTCCACGGCCAGCCGACACCCGGCGATCGCCGCCGTACTCGGCAACGCGATCCGAGAAATCGACGGAGCGCTGAAGGACCTCCAGTCAGCGATCTTCGAACTCACGGCAGGCCCGAGCCACCAGCCGCTCAGCGAACAGATACTCGACCTGGTCGACCAGCTTGAGGAAGGCCTGGGCACGGCGCCGGAGGTACAGCTGGCCGGCAGCCTGGACAGCGAACCGATCCGCTCGGTGGTACCGGACGTCATGGCAGTGGCCAGAAACGTGCTGGGCGCGGTCGTCCGCCCGGCAGCGGCGATCGGTTCGTCCATCACCGTGACCACGAGCGACGGCATGCTCCACCTACTCATCACGGGCGGCGAAGTCGACCAGGGCGCCCCCACGCTGACCCTGGCCGACGTCCGCGAACGAGCCGAACGCCTGGGCGGAAGCTGCTCGGTCGAACAGTCCAACGGTTCAGTGGTGGTCCAATGGCACATTCCGATCCCGGCGGAATCGGAGTGATCCGTCCACATCGGACCCATTTGTCCATGGTTTCGTCAGGCCACCAGTGACGTCGCCGGCCTGCGGTAGCTGACCAGTTCCACGTGTGTGTGGAACCCGAGTTTGTGCAGCATCCGTCGTGACGGCGCATTTCCGCCCGCCACTACCGCGCACGCGCTGTGGCGGGCGCCGTGTCGATCGGCCAGACGCTGCACGAGGGCCGTGACCAGCGCACCCCCGATGCCCCGCCCTCGACATTCCGTTGACACCGCTACGAAATCAATGAAGTAATCCTCCGGCTGAGCTTTGCCCGTCGCGTATCCGAGCAAGCGGCAGCCGTCCGTGGCCACCATCACCGTACGGTCCTGGGCACCGGTCAGCAGGCTGGCCGCCGACAGGTACGTGTTGGGGAAACTTCCGTCGTGCAGGCGGATGATCGACGCTGCCAGGACGGAATCCGTTGGTGGGGTGGACAGTTCGTCGACCACCGCCGCCGATTCGGTTGGTACCGCGCCGATCAGGCGGACCAGGCCCGTCCCGGCGAGCGCGAGCACGCTGCTGTAGCGACCCTCCGGATAGCCTTGGCGGCGCGCGAACGCGGCCAGGCGGGTGTGTTCCACATGACCGTAGAGTTCGTTGTCGTCGATACCGTGCAACGCCGCCAACTCATTCGCGGCGGCATACAGTGCGTCCGCCGTGCGGTCCCAGATGCGGTCCGCGGCGGGGTGGTCGGCGGGCACGTCGACGTACGGGCCGTACCACCAGGCACGGCCCATGTCGAGGTCGACGTCGACGCTGAGGACACCGCGCACCTGGTCGGCGTCGTCGACCGCGACCAAGGTCGCCTCGGGCCAGGACAGACCACCCAGCTCGTCGGTGATGTCCGCCCTGGTCTCGCCGTGGTAGCCGATGTGATGACAAGGCTCTGCCTGGAGCCGACAGAGCAACTCGACCACCTGGTCGAGGTCGCTGTGGATGGCAGGCCGGATGTGGTACATGGACGAAATCGTCACTCCCCGACAGCTCTGCGTGCAAAGCAATTTCGTCCGGTTACGTCACTGGATCTGGAAGGATCACCGCATGTCTGACGTCGAGTTGTCCGCATTGCCCACACCGCTGCTGTGGGACGTCGCACCGGTGGCCGTGTCCTCCGATGGCGTTGCGGCGTTGCGGATCGAGGCTGGTCCGGGCACGGATCTGTTCCTCGACCCGGCTGGTGGCGCGCCGTCACTGAACGCACCGCGGTTGCTCACATCGTTGCCAGACGGCGATTTTCAGCTCGTGGCACGGGTGACCGTACCGTTCACGTCCGGTTTCGACGCCGGCGTGCTTCTGCTGTGGGCGAACGAACGGCGGTGGGCGAAACTGTGTTTCGAATGCTCGCCGGCACGGCAGCCCATGATCGTGTCCGTGGTGACACGCGAGGTCTCCGACGACGCGAACAGCGTTCCCGTCGACAGCGCGACCGCGTGGCTGCGGATCTCCCGGCTGGACACCGTGTTCGCGTTCCACGCGTCGCTGGACGGCGTGCGATGGGACTTCGTCCGCTACTTCGACCTCGGCGCCTCCGACGTGCGGGTCGGCTTCGAGGCGCAGTCGCCGACCGGGCAGGGGTGCGCCGTGGCGTTCGACGACGTCAGCTACCGTGCCGAGCGGCTGCCTGACCTGCGGGACGGTCGGTGATCCGACCCGCTTCGACGTCGATGTGCCGGGTCGTGTGCACCGCGTCCAGCATGCGGCGATCGTGTGTGACGAGCAGCAGCGTGCCCGGATAGGACGCCAGCGCGGACTCCAACTGTTCGATGGCGGGCAGGTCGAGGTGGTTGGTCGGCTCGTCCAGGACCAGCAGGTTCACGCCCCTGGCCTGCAGCAACGCGAGCGCGGCGCGAGTGCGCTCGCCCGGTGACAGGGTCGCGGCGGGCCGCAGCACGTGGTCGGCTGTGAGGCCGAACTTGGCCAGTAGCGTGCGCGCCTCGGCCGGCACCCAGTCCGGGACCTCGGCACCGAACGCGTCCAACAGCCGCTGGTCGCCGAGGAACAGCCCACGCGCCTGGTCCACTTCGCCGACCCGGACACCAGGCCCGAGATACGCCGTGCCTTCGTCCAGCGGCACCCGGCCGAGCAGCGCGCCCAGCAGCGTGGACTTGCCGGCGCCGTTGGCACCCGTGATCGCGACCCGGTCCGCCCAGTCGATCTGCAGGTCGATCGGGCCGAGTGTGAAGTCACCGCGCCGGACGACGGCACCGCGCAGCGACGCGACGACAGCGCCCGCACGCGGCGCGGCGGCGATCGTCATCCGCAGTTCCCACTCCTTGCGCGGCTCCTCGACCACGTCCAGGCGTTCGATGAGCCGCTCCGTCTGGCGGGCCTTCGCGGCCTGCTTCTCGGTCGACTCGGCGCGGAACCGCTTCACGTTCTTGTCGTTGTCGGTGGCCTTGCGGCGGGCGTTGCGGACGCCCTTCTCCATCCAGTTCCGCTGGGTACGGGCGCGTTCCTCCAGCGTGGACCGCGTGGCGGCGTACTCGTCGTACTCCTCGCGCGCGTGCCGGCGAGCCACCTCGCGTTCGTCGAGGTAGGCGGCATAGCCACCGCCGTAGGACCGGACCTGCTGCTGGGCGAGGTCCAGCTCGACGACACGGTTCACGGTGCGGGTCAGGAACTCGCGGTCATGGCTGACCAGGACGGTGCCCGCCCGCAGGCCCTCGACGAAGCGTTCCAGCCGCTCCAGGCCGTCCAGGTCGAGGTCGTTGGTGGGCTCGTCGAGCAGGAAGACGTCGTACCGGGACAGCAGCAGCGACGCCATGCCCACGCGCGCTGCCTGCCCACCGGACAGGCTCGTCATGTGCTGGTCGACGGCGACGTCCAGACGGAGGTCGGCGAGCACGGCACCGGTGCGCTCGTCCAGGTCGGCGCCGCCGAGCGCGAGCCAGCGTTCCAGCGCGGTGGCGTAGGCGTCGTCGGAGCCGGGCGAACCGGCGGCGAGAGCGTCGGTGGCGGCGTCCAGGGCGTGTTGGGCGGCGGCGACGCCGGTACGACGGCCGAGGAACTGGCCGACCGTCTCCCCCTGGCGGCGCTCCGGCTCCTGCGGGAGGTAACCGACGTTGGCGGTCGGCGGGCTACAGCGGACGGTGCCCTCCTCGGGGGTGTCCAGACCGGCGAGGAGACGGAGCAGGGTGGACTTGCCGGCGCCGTTGACACCGACGAGGCCGATCGTGTCGCCGGGCGCGACCACCAGGTCGAGGCCGGTGAAGAGGACGCGGTCGGCATGACCGGCGGCAAGGCCCTTGGCAATCAACGTGGCAGTCATGAGGGTTGCGATGTTAGTGGTGGTTCGGTGGCCGGCGACAATGAGTTAGCGCGGTGGGGTGGGTGGCCAGCGGACGGCGGATGGCTAGACGCGGCAGGGCATCGGCGTGTCGTCCGTTGGGCGAGATGGCGGGCAGAGGCGCGCCAGACCGACGTCGGCGTGTCGTCGCCTCAGCGAGGTGACGGGGAGATTGGCGCGATACGCCGCGCGGTTGCTCGGCGTGTCGACCGCACAACGAGATGCCGGACAGAGGTGCCGGCCCGAGGTCGGCTTGCCGTCGCCGCAGCGAGGCGAACGGGGCAATTGGCGCGACCGCGCCGCGCGATTGCTCGGCGTGTCGACCGCACAACGAGATGTCGGGCAAGAGGCGCCGGCCCGAAGTCGGCGTGTCGTCGCTTCGGCGAGGCAAATCGGCGCACGGTGGCAGGAGCCGGCCCGAAGTCGGCGTGTCGTCCCTTCGGCGAGGCAAACCAGCGCACAGGGGCGGGAGCCGGGCCTGTCTGCCGGCGTGTCGTCGCCTCAGCAAGGCAAACCAGCGCACGGGGCCGGGCCTGTCGGCGTGTCGTCGCTTCGGCGAGGTTGGAGTGCTTGAAGCGGGCGCGAGAGAAGCTGTGCGGCCGTGGCGGACTGGGCTGCGGCCGCACAGCTGGGTCAGGTGCGGGCGTGGGGAGGTGTGGAGCGGCCGGACCGGCGTCGGCCGCCACCGGCCCGGTCCGGCACTGCCCCCCGCCGACGCGCGACCGCTTCCCCGCATGCGGACAGCAGGGTGTCCACGGTCGTGCTGGTCACGC
>DASZXM010000769.1:0-5201 GCA_035546415.1 Pseudonocardiaceae bacterium | reverse complement strand
AGGTGGCGTAGTCCTCGCCGTAGTGGACGGTCGTCCCGGGCCACCGAGACCGTACGGCCTCGAAGTCCTCCCGCGTCCATCGCAGCACGACCGCGTCGAACGCGCCCCCGTCCGCCGACAAGCCCGACCCCCGAGGCACGGACTGCCCAACCAGCTTCTGGTCGATCAGGTCGCGGACCGCAGCAAGGGATGCCTCCGCTTCCGCTTCGAAAGCCAGATCGTCGTCGTCTGGTTCGATACCCAGTTCACTGCGCAGGAAGCTGCGGCTGGCGCGCAGCCCCCGTCGAGCCTCCTCGGTCTGCGCGAGCTCACCGATCTCGGCCGCGCGGTCCAGACCTGCATGGCACCACTCAAGGGCCAGTTCGTACTTCCCGACATCACTGAGCGCCTGGGTGATGTCGTCAAACACACGGAGATCCGCGGCCCCGCCCGGCCGATCGTCCAGTTCGGCTCGCAACGCCCTCAGCGCCAGCTCAGCCTCGTCCTCCCGGCGCAGCACAGACAACTGCTCGACGACACCGACCTGAGCGTCCCGGCCGAACTCCCCACCCAACTCTGCGGCCCGGCGAAACAACTCCAGCGCCTCCTCGCTCCGACCCGCGCGAGCCGTCACCCACCCAGCATCCACCAACGCACGGCCTTCTTCCGGATCACCACCATGCCGCGCCGCCCACCCCACACACTCGGCCGCGGACGGGTCACGACCCAGCCCGCCCAGAAACGCCTCGTAAGGGGTACTACCAACAGAGTCCGTCACCGGGATACCGCTCACTCCCCGCATCTTATCGACACCAGCACTACCGCAACGCCCACGCCAGCGAGAACGGCTTCAAAGTCGGGCCTGATCCGCATTCCGGTAACGCCGAACTCGGCTCGGCCCTCGAACAGCGGGCTGAACCGGTGTAACTCGGCGGTGTGCAGCGTGGATGTCGGCGGTTGTAGGTGGACGATGTCCGGCAAGAACCGCGTCATGTCGGTATCACTCGGCCCGTTCCCTGGGGGAAGCCGGCCAGCAGGTTGTAGTTGAGGTCGATGACGTACTCGTGGCACCAGCGCAGGAACTGCATGTGCCGGATGCGCGAGGTGTGCTTCCGCATCAGCGCCAGCAACTCCGTGGAGAACGACTCGATGCCCGGCTGGATGGCGACCACGCCGGCGTTGCTCCTGGGGTGCTCCTGTGCGACGGACGCATCTGGCACTGGACGGCACCGCGTGGCACTGAAACTCGCGCCGAACCCGGGTGACCTGGATCTTCTGACACACGCCCGAACTATCTGACATCAGGAGATATAGAACATTTCAGACTTTTAATCTGTAGGTTCTGGGTTCGAGCCCCAGGCGGCCCACCAAGCACGCAGGTCCAGGCGCCAATCGTGGCACAGCATGAGGTGGCCCTTCGGGAACTCGAACTCGCACACATCGAGGAGTTCGAAGCCCAGCTTGCGGCAGATCGCGTTCGACGGCGCGTTGTCGACGTTCGGGAACGCGTGCAGGAAGCGGTGTCGGCCGTCGTGCTTGGCGAGTTCGATCGCCTGCGCTGTTGCCGCCGCCGCGATGCCGCGGCCCTGGGATTCCGGTACGACCATCCAGCCGATTTCGTAAACCAGCTCGTCGAGCCAGTCCTTGGTCCAGAAGCCGACCGAACCGACGCCGGCACCGGTCGCCACGTCGACGATCTTGAACATGCGATCGCCGCCCGCAAGGCGCTCATAGCGGTGCTGACGCTCACGCAACTGGTCGGAGTTCTCGGGGCCACCGAGGTGCTCGGTCATGCGCGCGTCACCCATCAGCCGCTCGAGCAGTGGTAGGTCGCCGCCGCCCCAGGGCGCGAGGGTCACCGAGCGCCCAGTCGAACACGTGTGCGATTGATCCCCAGGGTTGTCCACAGGTGTGGACTACCCGTTCCACGGGACAGGGGCCGCACTCATGTGATCAGCGGCGGCGCTTGCGGGTCTTGCGTGAGCGGCTGGATCGGGACATCCCGGCCAGGGGATGGACTGTGGCGTGACCGGGGCGGCGCTCGGCGAACCGGGCCTGGGCCAGGGTGCGCAACTCGTCCATGCCGACCTGGTCCGGGTGGTCGGAGGCCAGCACTGCCGTCATCATGTCGCGCGCCTCGCCGGTCGGGAGTTGGGTCAGCGCTTCGGTCACGGCGTCGGGGCCACCGATCTCCAGCAGGTGCAGGAGGTGCTCGGTCATCGTGCGCAATCCTTCCTGCGGATCGACGTCGTCCATGGTGATGTCGCCGTCGTCGATCAGCATCTGCGTCACGATCGGGCCCAGTTGCCGGTCCGCGCGCAGTCCGTGCAGGAACGTGGACCGGTCGGGGAGGGTGTGCGCCAGCACGTCGAGCATCGCGGCCGCGCGGGTGCGGAACGCGCACGCCCGCACCGCCTCCACCAGTAGGGGCACTCCGCGCTCCCGGCCGCCGTGGACGGCCAGCCAGCCGGCGATTTCCGCCGCACCCGTCTCCTCGCTGTAGTGCTCGGCGACCATGCCCAGCAGTGCGGCGGGTTCGGCGTCGGACAGCTCGCCGACCAGCGGTGCGTAACGGCCCTCGCGGAGCAGGCGGGCGCGCACCGCTCGGGTCGCCAGGGCCGTGAGCGCGACCAGTTCGACGGGTTCGGCGTCGGGTCCGAGCGCGGCCAGCAGCCTGTCCCGGGTGTCGGGTGGCAACGACGCGGATTCATCGTCGGACTGCCACCGCCGGTCGGGGCCCAGGTCGGCCCGGTAGACCGGATCGGGGTGGCCGACCGTCAGTTCGACGGCGCCGAATTCGGCCAGCACACCCAACAACCGCCGCAGGTCGGCGCCGACACCCTCGCGCCACCGGCTCGCCGCCGTGGAATCGAGGGCGTCGATGGAGAACACTTCGGTGCAGGACATCCAGACGCTTTCGGCCAGCCGGATCACCGGCATCGGCTCTGGTAACCCGTACACGGTGTTGAGGACGTCGGGCAGTACGTCGTCGAGGACGGCGGCGAGCATCCGGGTGTGCTCGGCCGCCCACGATCCCGGTCGCACGAGGAGATCCAGGCCGGGGAGGGCATCGAACGCGGCCGTCCACAGCGCGAGACCGTCCCCCAGCAGTGGCGCGGCCTTCGCGACCCGCACCAACCTGTTCTTGACGACCCGCACCAGCCGGATGTTCTTGGCCAGATCGACCACGCCCGCCAGTCCGGACAGTTCGGCGCTGCTCCTGGTGCGAAACACCTCCCCGCCGATCCGCGGGTCGATGGTGTCGCCGGTGTCCAGCAACTCCACCAACTCGCGGGCGTCGCCGAGCTTGATGTTGCCGGTCGTGGTCAGCGCACGACCGTCACCCACCCAGTCGACCAGCGCCCGCAACCGGGCCACGACTGCGGTGTGCTCGGCCACCGCGGCGAGTTCGGCGTCCGCCGGCAGCGACACCGGGAGTTGAGGGACAGCGCGCTCGGGCCAGCCACCGCCCTCCTGGACATGCCGCTCGGCGACATGTGAAAGGACGTCCTCGTCGTAGTCGACCCGACCGGCGCGGGCGGCGCGGAGAAACTGGTCCATCGCGGGGCCGTCAGCGGGGTCGACACCGTGGCCGATCGCGGTCATCAGCCAGAACTTGGCGAAGCCGAAGTTGCGTTCGTCGCCCATCGCCGCGGGGAACGCGACGGCGGCCTTGGTGATGGCCGCGTCCAGGTCGACGAGTGGATCCCCGGTGTGGTCGGCCAGTCCGACCGCGTGCAGGTAGCGGACGAGCACGCGCAGGTCCTCCGGCAGCCCGGCCGCGGCCCGTGCGGTCACCGACAGCGTCCGTGGCGCGTGGGACAACAGGAATTCCTCAACCAGGCCGACGGTCCAGTAACCCAGCCGCCCGTCGATACTGTGGTGCCGGAAGTCCAGCGCCGCGGCCAGCGCGGACGGATCAGCCGAGTGGCCCTGGTCGCCTGCCCACGCCACGCAGCGCCGGATCAGCAGGTCCCTGGCCGCTTCGAACGCCTCGGTGTCCTCTGGCTCGAAATAGGTGCGCATCGATTCGTGATCCTTGCCGCTCCGGGAAGCGTCCAGGCTAGTGGAATCACGGCGAGCCGGTCAGCGGCCGTACTGACCAGCTTCCACTGCCCAGACGGCGTCCTCGGGCAGGTAGGTGTCCCGGAAACCGAAGGCACTGGCCGAGGGGCCCTGCTCGCGCAGCAGTTCCAGGCGCTCAACGGCTTCCTCGACGGTGGGGATGTGCCCGGCGGGGATCCACCACAGCACCTGGAACGGAGCCTTCGGCAGTTGGAACCACTCCGCACGGCGGCGCAGCACGTCCAGGTGGCCGCTGCGATAGACGTAGTCCCACAGGGCGTCGCGGCTCTCCCAGACCGACAGGTTCACCAGGACGTCCTCGCCGAGCGACGTCCGGATCGCGGTGGCGTCGTTGCCGCCGTCCGCCACCAGCCGCCACACGAAGCCGGGCGCGTTGTCGGCGACCTCGTTCAGCGTGTCGAGCATGGACGTGAAGCCCTGCGCGCGGACGTCATCCAGGGGGAATTTCAAGATGCCCACGTTGAGCTGGGCGAGGTGATGTCCCGTCATGCCCTCACCTCACCATCACCCCGCACTCTATGTCAATTGCTATTATTTTTAGAAATCTCGACGACCACACAGCACAGCCCGGGGCGCGGGTCCATACGGGCTCGCAGCCCTTCGGTGCCCTCGACGAGCCCTTCCAGCAGCGCCAGGTTCATGCCGCACACCAACGCCGGATGCCGCTCGGAGAGCATGTGGAAGGGACAGTTGGCCAGGCGCAGGACACACCCGTCGGCGTCCGGGCGGGGTTCGTAGCCACGAGCGGCCAGCAGGGCCTTCGCCGCGGCGAGATCGTCGACCGACCCCGCGGCGGCGCGAGCGGCCTGCCCCTCTCGCCGGGCGGCGGCCTGCAACTCGGTGTCCAGACGGGCGGCCTCCGCCACCTCGGCCAACAGGTCGGCGGCGACGCGGTAGTCGCGCGCCGGGACCGAGAACTGGCGCTCGGCGCCGGACCGGCGGTACAGCTTGGCCGGCCGCCCGGCGCCCGGACCGGAACGCCCGGTCAGACGCCTGCTTTCGGTGTCCAGCAAGCCTGCGTCCACGAGCTTGTCCAGATGAAAGGCGGCGAGCGTGCGCTGGATGCCAGCGCCCTCGGCCGCCTCGTTCCGGCTCACCGCGTGGTCCTGGGTGACCACGTAGTCGTACAGGCGCCG
>DASZXM010000768.1:0-2282 GCA_035546415.1 Pseudonocardiaceae bacterium | reverse complement strand
CCGGCATCGGCGCGACATGATCGGACAGTCCGGCGATCGCTCGATTTCTCCCAGTGTGACGGCCCCACTAACCTCACCCGCATGGCAGCCGCGAACAGGGTATTCGCCGCCCGACTGGCCGGGCTCCCGGTGTTCGGGCCGGACGGCGAGTCGGTCGGCCGGGTCCGGGACATCGTGGCAGGCCTGCGCACCGACAAACAGCCGCCGAGGGCACTGGGCATCGTGATCGAGGTGCTCAGCCGCAGGCGCATCTTCGTGCCGATGCTGCGCGTCACCTCGATCGAACCGAACGCGGTCAACCTCGCCACCGGCCGCGTCAACCTGCGCCGGTTCAGCCAGCGCCCCAACGAGGTGCTGGTCGTCGGCCAGTTGCTGGACGCGCGCGTCCGCCTCGTCGGCCCCATCGCGGGCCTGGAGGAGGGTGAGGAGGCCAGCGCGGTGGTCGTGGACGCGGCCATGGAGCAGACGCGCACCCGCGACTGGCTGGTCACCAAACTCGCCGTGCAGGAACGCAACCGGCTGCTCGCCCGCCGCGGCCCCCTGCGCGTGCTGGCCTGGGAGGACGTGCACGGTCTCGCGCTGCCCGAACTGTCCGGGCAGCCGCAGGGCGCGCAGCAGTTGCTGGCGGTGTTCGACAGCATGCGACCGGCCGACGTGGCCAGCGCGCTGCTGGACCTGCCGGTGAAGCGCCGCTACGAGGTGGCGGACGCGTTGGACGACGAACGACTGGCGGACGTGATCGAGGAACTGCCCGAGGACGACCAGAAAGCCCTGCTGGCCCACCTGGACGAAGAGCGCGCGGCAGACGTTCTCGAGGCGATGAATCCCGACGACGCGGCGGACCTGCTCGCCGAGCTGCCGGAACTGGACAAGGATCGGCTGCTCGCGCTCATGGAACCGGAAGAGTCCGCGCCCGTCAAACGACTTTTGCAGTACTCGTTCGACACGGCGGGCGGCCTGATGACGCCGGAACCGGTGATCGTGTCCCCGGACGCCACGGTGGCCGAGGCACTCGCCAGGGTCCGCAACGCCGACCTCGCGGTCGCGCTGTCCACCATGGTGTTCGTGTGCCGGCCACCGTCGGCCACGCCCACCGGCAGGTACCTGGGCTGCGTACACATCCAAAGGCTGCTCCGGGAACCCCCGTCCGATCTGGTCGCCGGCGTCCTGGACACCGACCTGCCCCGCCTGTCCCCCACCGATCCGCTGGCCGACGTGACACGCTACTTCGCGGCGTACAACCTGGTCTGCGCGCCCGTGGTGGACGATCAGGACCACCTGGTGGGCGCGGTCACCGTGGACGACGTCCTCGACCACCTGCTGCCGGAGGACTGGCGGGAGGCAGGCCGGAATCCGCACACGGCAGAAGACGAGCAGGAGCGAAGCCATGCCTGAGCTGACCGTTCCCCGCCGGCGGCTGGACCAGCCGCGCCGGCCCCGCAGACTGTCCGTCGAGGTGGACAGGGACGCCTTCGGCCGATTCTCCGAACGACTGGCCCGATTCCTGGGCACCGGGACCTATCTGTTCTGGCAGACCCTGATCGTGATCCTTTGGATCGCGCTGAACCTGTCGGCGGCGTCGCTGCGCTGGGACCCGTACCCCTTCATCCTGCTGAACCTGGCGTTCTCCACGCAGGCCGCGTACGCGGCGCCGCTGATCCTGCTCGCCCAGAACCGCCAGGACGACCGGGACCGCATCTCACTGGAGGAGGACCGCTCGCGCGCCGCGCAGACCAAGGCGGACACGGAGTTCCTGGCACGCGAACTGGCGGCCCTGCGACTCGCGATCGGCGAGATCGCCACCCGCGACTACCTGCGCGGCGAACTGGACCGCCTCCGCCAGGAACTGGTCCACGAGGTCAAACCACGCAAGCGCAAGTCCACCAACGCCAGCCACCCGGACGCGGACGCCCTCCGGGAGTCGCCGGCCTGGGACGACGAACCGGAACACCAATCCCACTGACCCACGCCGGATCCCGGGTCGGTCCCATCCGCGCGGCTGGCCGGACCCGCGACCACGGCGCCGTTGGAGAACCGTAACTTGCGGTCCCTTTGCAGGCGCCACACGTGGTGAACGCCCGCCGAACCTCGGCGCACCATCCGACTCGGACTCTGCCGCACCGTCTCAGGCGCGAGTCGTGCTCGTGATCTCGGCGAGGCTTCGCCGCGCGCCCTGCCAGCCTCGGGCACGGCGGTCCACGCATGCGCCGGTGGCGGGAACTCCTCGTCGCCCTGGCTCGTTAGCTGATCGGCCATCGCTGTTTGCCGCATGCCTCCGGCCG
>DASZXM010000767.1:0-1828 GCA_035546415.1 Pseudonocardiaceae bacterium | reverse complement strand
ACGGGCGGTAGCTGTTCGCGCCGTCCTGCATGTGCAGGGACACCGCCCGCCGGGGCCGGGGGCTGAGGTTCGGGCCGCTGCCGTGATACGTCCGGCAGTGGTGGAAACTCACGTGCCCCTTCGGAATCACCATCGGGATGCGCTCGACCGTCGCGCCGTTGTGTGCCGCGTTGGCCCGCAGCAGTTCCTCCAGTTCGGCGCCGTCGCGCTCGGCGAAGTGGCGGGTCGAGTCGTCACCGGGGATCTCCGACCAGCGGTGGCTGCCGTCCACCATGGTGATCGTGCCGATCTGCTCGTCGCAGTCGTGGAACGGGATGAACGCCGTCAGCATCCGCTCCGACGTGCACGTCTGCCAGTAGTGCTTGTCCATGTGCCACGGCACCCGGTTCGTCGGCTCCTCCGGTCGCGGCGGCTTGTAGATCAGCGTCGCCTGGAACACCCGGATCTCCTCGGCCTCGGCCAGCCGCGCCGCGACCGCGCCGAGCAGCGGCTTGCGCAGGATGCCGGCGATCACGTCGCTCTCGTAGTGGATGTAGTCGTTGTGCCGCTGCACCGGGCCGTCGGCGGGCGTCCAGTAGGCCAGGTGCGGCGGCCGCAGCGGCAGCGCGCGGTCCTTCGCACCGGCGTAGAACCGTTCCGTCTCCGCGACGATGGTGTCGATCTCGTCGTCGGTGAACAGTTTCCGCGTCAGGTACCAGCCGTGTTCGGCGTACCAGCGGACGTCCTCGTCGGTGGGCAGCAGCGCCCGTTCGGCATCGGTCAGCTCGAATGTCTGCGTGAAGCTGGACACGGGTTTCCTTCCGGGTCAACGGGAAACGCGGGCGCGCTCGCGCTCGACCGCTTCGTACAGGGCCTTGATGTTCGCGCTGCCGAACGTCAGCGCGTCCCGCCGTTCGATGATCTCGAAGAAGAACGTGCGGCGGGGGTGGGTGGACTGGGCGAAGATCTGGAACAGCTCGCCCTCGTTGTCCTGGTCCACCAGGACGTTCAGGTCGCGCAACGTGTCCACCGGCAGGCCGATGTGGCCCAGTCTGCGCTCCAGTTCGTCGTAGTAGCTGCCCGGGGTGGACAGGAAGCCGACGCCGCGCTCGCCGAGCGTGCGGACGCTGCCGGCGATGTCGTCCGTGCGCAGCGCCAGGTGCTGCACACCCGCACCGTCGTGGGAACGCAGGAAGTCGTCGATCTGGCCCGGTGTCCGGGTCGTGTCCGGTGCCAGGATGGTGAGCGTGACACCGCCGGACGGGCTCTGCACGACCTGCGAGTTCATCGCCTGGTCGCCGACCTCGATGTACTCCTCGAAGATCTGCCGGAACCCGAGCACCCGCTGGTAGAACCACACGGTCGGCTCCAGTTCGGCCGCTGGCACGCACACCGCGACGTGGTCGAGCACGTCCAGCATGTCGCACCCGTCCCCGGCGGGCGGCACCGGCGTGAACCGTGCGCCCAGCGCACCGGGCCGGACGAACGTGTGGGCCACGTCGCCGAACGCCCGGAACCGGACCGGCGTGGCCCGCGGCTCGGTGAGCACAGGCACCGCGCCGGCCCGGACCGCCTCGGTGAGGGCGCCGTCCGGGTCGTCGGTGGCCAGCGCGATCGTGGCCGGGCCGTCGCCGTGCCGGTCGGTGAACTCGCGGGCCGCCTCGCCGTCGGTGATCACCAGTTGGATGTCGTTCTGCCGCAGCAGCACGGAGTGTGCCGCCCGGCCGTGGACGCGGAAACCGTAGCCGGCGCACAGTTCGGCGGCCGTCCGCTCGGCGTCCGCCACATGGAACTCGACGTGATCGATTCCGGAAACACGCATTTGTCAGCCTCTGGTTGTAGGTGCGAA
>DASZXM010000766.1:0-8891 GCA_035546415.1 Pseudonocardiaceae bacterium | reverse complement strand
CTGGGAGGTGGCTTTGTGGTGCACTCAGTTGACTTCGACGATCGGATTTCGCCGCTGTCCCGTCGGTTGGTGCCCGATCAGATGTGGGCGCTGGTACAACCGTTGATCCCGACGCCGAAGGTCCGGCCGCAGGGTGGCGGGCGGACCAGGGTCGGCGATCGGGCCGTGTTCGTCGCGGTGGTGTACGTGCTCACCAGCGGCTGCGCGTGGCGGCGGCTGCCGGCGACGTTCGGCATCGCCGTGCCCACGGCGTACCGCAGGTTCGTGGAGTGGAACGGCGTGCGGCTGTGGGAACGGCTGCACGAGGCGGTGCACGACACGGGCCACGCCGACGGCGACGTGCCGATCGACGACCAGCAGCTGGTCGAATGGGTTCGGGCGATCCGGGACGCCGCCGAGGCGAGGGCGGCGTTCGCGTCCTGAGCGTCCGACGGTGACCAGCGGCACGTTGCCGTTGATCGACACCGCCCTAGGGTTGGGGCATGCCGTTGGTGGAACGCACGCTGCTGGGACCCGGTCCGTCCAACCCCTACCCTGAGGCGACGCAGGCGCTCGCCGCGCCGCTGCTGGGGCATCTGGACCCGGACTTCCTGCGGGTGCTGGACGAGACGTGCGACCGACTGCGGGCCGTCTGGGGGACGGCGAACCGGCGGACGCTGCCGCTGTCGGGCACCGGGTCGATCGGCATGGAGGCGGCGTTCGCGAACACCGTGCGGCCCGGCACGGTCGTCGTCGTGGCCGTCAACGGGCTGTTCGGCGAGCGCATGTGTGACGTGGCCGGGCGCTACGGCGCCGACGTGGTGCGCGTCGAGCACGAGTGGGGACGGCCGGTGGACGTGGCCGCCGTACTCGCGGCGCACCCGGAGCCGGCGATCGTCGCGGCCGTGCACGCGGAGACGTCCACGGGTGTGGTCAGTGACATCGCCGCCCTGGCCGCCGCCGTCCACGACCGGGACCCCGAGGCGCTGGTGCTGGCCGACTGCGTGACCTCGCTGGGCGGCATCGACGTCGCGGTGGACGACTGGGGTGTCGACCTGGCCTACTCGGGGACGCAGAAGTGCCTCGGCGTGGCGCCGGGACTGGCCCCGTTCACCATCTCCGACCGGGCGTGGCAGCACCGCGTCGAGCACCCGCCGACCTGGTACCTGGACCTGGGCCTGATCGGCGACTACGTGGGCGGCACCGGCAGTGGTGGGCGGACATACCACCACACCGCGCCGGTGGCCATGATCGCGTCGCTGCACGCCGCGCTGGGCCGGGTGCTGGCGGAGGGCCTGCCGGCCGTGTTCGAGCGGCACAGGGCCGCTGGGGCCAGGCTGCAGGAGGGTCTGGAGGAGTTGGGGCTGCGGCTGTTCGCGGCGCAGGGCCACCGGTTGCCGGAGCTGACGACTGTGTGGGTGCCCGAGGACGTCGACTCGGCGAAGGTGCGCCACCGGCTGCTCACCGAGTACGGCATCGAGATCGGCGCGGGCGCGGGACGGTACGCGGACTCGGTGTGGCGGATCGGTCTGATGGGCCACAACGCCCGGCTGGACCGCGCCGAATTGCTCCTGGCCGCGCTGCGGCAGGTGCTGGCGTAGCGGAGGAACCGACCGGTTCGGCGGGTCGGTTCCGGCGGGTCAGTCGTCGGGCTGGCGGGCGCTGGGCAGGTCGGGCGACGCGGCCGGGGCGAAGCACGTGCGGTCGCGGCCCTGTTCCTTCGCCCGGTACAACGCGGCGTCCGCGGCCAGCAGCAGCTCGTCGAGGTTCTGCCCGCCGTCGGGGAACGTCACCACACCGGCCGACGCCGTGATCGTCACCCGCTCGTGCGTGTCCGGCGAGACGACGTGCAGGTCGTTGATGCTGTGTCGGATCCGCTCCACGGTCGTGGGCAGTTCCATCGGGTCGTGGCCGGGCAGCAGGATCATGAACTCCTCGCCGCCGAACCGGCCGACCAGGTCGTAGCCGCGGGTCTGCTTGCCCAGCGCGTCGGCGACGGCCTTGAGCACGGCGTCGCCGGTGAGGTGGCCGTAGGTGTCGTTGACCTGCTTGAAGTGGTCCAGGTCGATCATGACGATGCCGACCGTCGCCCCGTCGCGCTCGGCCCGGCCCAGTTCCGCACGGGCCACCTGGCTCCAGTACACGGCGTTGGCCAGACCGGTCTTGTTGTCGGTGCGGGCGGCCAGTTCGTACTGGCGCATCAGCAGACTCCGGTGCAACACCAGCATCGGTGGCAACACCAGCGCCATGTACCACGGGTCGTGGGTGACGACGAGCGCCGTCACCGCTCCCAGGCTCAGCGCGGCCGCCTCGACGATGTTGTCGCTGAAGCTGCCCAGCGCGTCCTTGCCCGGTGTCTGCGGGGACGACAGCAGGATGATCGTGACGATCAGGCCGTGGTTGACGAACCAGCGCACCACGGCGGCCAGCACGATGATCGCCACACCGTGCCAGGAAACGGGCAGACCCGGATACGCGCCGGGCGCTTGTCCGACATACAGGACAGCCGCGGAGGCCTGCGTGGCCAGCACGATCGTGGCACCGGTATAAACCCAGCGGAACGTTTCCCTCGGCGCAACCCGTACCCGCATCTGCACGTTGGACACCACGGCGAGCGTCACGGCCAGCGCCGGCGGCAGCAGCAGGACGCCCGCGAACGTCCAGGCCGACTTCAGGTCGACCAGCGGCGTGTTGGTGCGGACGCCCTCGCGGATGCGTTCGATGCCGCGGACGAGTTCGAGGTGGATCACGGAGCAGGCGGTGAGGATGCCGAAGACCATCCAGTCGTGCGTGTGGACCGGGAATCGGGCCACCGTCGCAGCCGTGACGGTCACGGCCAACAGTTCAACCCCGAGCACAGTGGACAAAACGACCTTCGGCAGCGACCACAACGGCCACGCCGTCACCGCACGTCGCAGCCTGGTCACAGGATGGTCGCCGGATCCGTTCCCCCGAGGAGAATGACGCCCCTCCGCTGATTTTCCCCCGCGCCATAGCACACAATGGACCGTAGCCCAAGTCACACGTGCGGTCACCCGACGTGGTACAGAAAGTGTGCGTCCGATCGGGTGACGACAGTGAGTGACGAGATCGAAGGAGAGTGTCATGCGTAACGTCATCCGGCTCACCGACTCCAGCTGGCGGCAGGACTCGAGTTGGCGCTCCGATTCGAGCTGGCGTTGCGACTCCAGCTGGCGGTTCGATTCCAGCTGGCGGCAGGACTCCAGCTGGCGGTTCGACTCCAGTTGGCGTGACTCCAGCTGGCGGTGAGCATCGGCGTTCCGGTCACCGACCGTTACGTTTCACGCAGGCGACTCGGCGACGGTCGAGGCCAGGCCGACGTGTGCCCGGTACCAGGACGCCGCCGCGAGGATCGCGACGCCCGCGCCGAC
Source organism: Pseudonocardiaceae bacterium (assembly GCA_035546415.1). Lineage (GTDB taxonomy): Bacteria > Actinomycetota > Actinomycetes > Mycobacteriales > Pseudonocardiaceae > DATEPR01. The sequence continues at coordinate 5,520 of DASZXM010000766.1, read as the reverse complement.
CCCACCGGCCACCGCCACGACCGTGGACGGCGCCCACCCCTGCGCCAGAGCACCCGCGATCACGACCCCCAACCCCTGGGACACCCGGAGGCTGGTGGACGCCAGGCCGAACGCCTGGCCCCGGCCCGAGTCGGGCACGGCCCGCACGAACGCGGCGGCGGCGACGGTCTGGAACGACGTCGCCGCGCCCGACACCGCCCACACGACCAGCGTGGCGACCAGATTCGGCCGCAGCGCGCACAGCACGAGCACGGCGCAGGACAGCACGGCCAGCGGCCCGAGCAGCCGTAGCCTGCGGTCCGGTGAGACCAGCCTGGTCAGCACGGTCATCCCGATGACGGTGCCGGCCGGGTTCGCGGCGAACAGCAGTCCCGCGGTGACCGCCCCACCGCCCAGTTCCCGCGCGTACGGAACGGACAGGCCCTCGGCGACGACGTAGAAACCCGCGACACAGGCCAGCGTGACCAGCGCCCGCAGCGCACGGTTGCGCCACACCAGCGTGGCGCCGGCGCGCAGCGACGCCAGCGTGGTCCGCGACGTGGTGTGCTCGCCGGCCGGGACGGGACGGTGCACCAGGCCCAGACGGACCAGTACGGCCGATGCGACGAACGTGGCCGCGTCGATGGCCAGCGCCACGTGCGACCCGGTGAACGCCACCAGCGCGCCGCCCGCGACGTATCCGCCGAGCTGGCCGATCTGGTAGGTGATGTTGATGACGGCCTGCCCGGCGACGAACAGGTCACCGTCCAGGATCGCCGGCAGCACGGCGCCGCGGGCCGCGTTGAACGGCGACGCCAGCAGTTGCACGATCACCAGCAGCACGCACACCACGGCCAGCGGCATGCCCGGCACGGCCATCAGCCCGACCAGCACGGCCCTGGCCACGTCGGTGACGACCATCACGGTGCGCCGCGGGTAGCGGTCGGCCAGGCCGGACAGCAGCGGGCCGCCGAACAGGTCGGGCAGGAACGTCAGCGCGTAGGTCAGCGCGGTGAGCGCGGCCGAGTGTGTGCGCGCGAAGACCAGTAGGGTCAGGGCGACCCTGGCCAGTTGGTCGCCCATGATCGACAGCACCTGGGCCCACCACAGGGCCTGGAACTCGCCGACCCGGAACACACCCCGGAAACTGCCCCGCTCGTTCACGCCGGCCCGCTGGGCGCCTGTCCGCCGGTCGGGCACGATGTGTCACCTCCCCGATACACAGGGTCCAGTCTTACCCGGCGGGTCCGAGGAGGAAAAGCGGTCTGCCGGTGGTGGCGGTTCACAATGGCCGGGAGTTACGGCGTTCGGACGAACGTCATGGGCAACGCATAGCATTCGGTTCCGTGCAGGATGGCTTGTTCGGCGATGAGATCGACACGGATGGGATCGACACGGGCGCCGACCGCGTGGCCGCCAACGCCCCGCTGGCCGTTCGGATGCGACCGGCGTCGCTGGACGAGGTGCTCGGCCAGGACCACCTGCTCGGCCCCGGCGCCCCGCTGCGCCGCCTGGTCGAAGGCGCGGCCCCGGCGTCGGTCCTGCTGTACGGGCCGCCCGGCACCGGCAAGACGACCCTGGCCACGCTCGTGTCCCGCGCCACCGGCCGCCGGTTCGTCGCGCTCTCGGCGCTGTCGGCCGGCGTGAAGGAGGTCCGGGCCGTCATCGACGAGGCCAAGCTGCGGCTGCGCAACCGCGGCGCGGCGACGGTCCTGTTCATCGACGAGGTGCACCGCTTCTCCAAGACACAGCAGGACGCGCTGCTGGGCGCCGTCGAGGACCGGACCGTGCTGCTGGTCGCGGCGACCACGGAGAACCCGTCGTTCTCCGTGGTGTCCCCGCTGCTGTCCCGGTCGCTGGTGCTGCAACTGCGACCCCTGAGCGACGACGACATCCGGTCGCTGGTGCGGCGGGCGGTCACCGACCCGCGCGGGCTGGGCGGTGAACTCACGCTGTCCGGCGACGCACTGGAACACCTGGTCCGACTGGCCGGCGGTGACGCGCGGCGAGCCCTGACGGCTCTGGAGGCGGCGGCGGAGTCGGCGCGCTCCACCGGCGCGGCGGAGATCGGCCTGGCCACGGTGGAGGCGGCGGTCGACAAGGCGGCGGTCCGCTACGACCGCGACGGCGACCAGCACTACGACGTGATCAGCGCGTTCATCAAGTCGATCCGCGGTTCGGACGTGGACGCGGCACTGCACTACCTGGCCCGGATGATCGAGGCGGGGGAGGACCCGCGCTTCATCGCGCGACGGTTGGTGGTGCACGCCAGCGAGGACGTCGGCATGGCCGACCCGACGGCACTCCAGGCGGCCACGGCCGCCGCGGCGGCGGTCCAGTTGATCGGCATGCCGGAAGGCCGGTTGGCACTGGCCCAGGCAACGGTCCACCTCGCGACGGCACCGAAGTCGAACGCGATCGTCACGGCCATCGACTCGGCACTGGCCGACGTGCGGTCCGGCGCGACCGGCCTGGTGCCACCACACCTGCGGGACGGCCACTACGCCGGGGCGGCGCGGCTGGGGAACGCGCAGGGCTACCGCTATCCGCACGACGTGGCGGAGGGCGTACTGCGCCAGCAGTACCCGCCGGACGACCTGGTGGGCAGGGACTACTACGAACCCACCCAACGCGGCGCCGAACGCGTGCTCGCCGACCGGGTCCCGAAGCTGCGCAGGGTCATCAGAGGCACGGACGAACCACAGGCCTGAACCAGACGCCCAGGCCATCCAGGCCACGTGGGGACGCGTCGGGCTTGCGCCGTGTCAAGCGCCCCCGACCGTCCAGCCCCGCCGTGTTCGCCTGCGTCTGAGCCTTGGGAAGGTGCGTGCTTCGGAGCGTGCGGGCTTTCAGTTCGGCCGGTTGGTAATGCCCGTCGGTCTGGCTGGGTGGTCGACACGCCGGCGGGAACGGGCGTGCGTCGGTCGGTGTGTCGACTCCCTGGGGAGAGGTGGTTGATCCCGTCCGGCGGATCGCCCCCGCCGCGTGGCCTCGGAGCCGCGGGAAGGTGCGCGTCTCGGAGTGCGCGGGCGGGCTGGCTCGCGGGCCGGCCGTGTGGTCGAGCCCGTTCGTCTCCCTGGGTGGTCGACACGCTGGCGGGAACGGGCGTGCGTCGGTCGGTATGTCGACTCTCCGGCGAGCGGGAGGCTGATCCGGTCTGGCGGGTTGCCTGTCCGCGCCAGCCACGCCGCCTTCGGCCGCCTCCGAGCCTCGAAGGGGTGCGGGCGTCTGGACTCGCGGGTCGGCCGACCGTCCCAGCCGCACCGGGTTCGCCCACCTCAGAGCCTCGGAAGGGTGCGCTTCGGAGCGTGTGGGCCGGGCCGCTGGTCAAGCCCGTTCGTCTCCCTGGGCGGTCGACACGCCGGCGGGAACCGGTGTGCGTCTGTCGGTGTGTCGACTCCCCAGCGACAGGGTGCCTGAGTTTTCCTGGTGGGTTGCCTGTCCGTCCCAGCCGCATCGCCTCCGAGCTTCGGGAAGGGTGCGTGTCTCGGAGTGTGTGGGCGGGCTGGCTCGCGGGCCGGCCGCATGGTCAAGCCCGTTCGTCTCGCCGAGCGGTCGACACGCCGGCGGAAACGGGCGCACCTCCGTCGGAGTGTCGACCTCCCGGCGAGAGGGCGGCTCGTCCCGTCCGGCGGGTCGCCCGTCCTCCGGACCGCATCGGTCCCGTCGGCGTGTTGATCAACGCTCGGGGTGGTCCCCGCAGGCTGGTCGCATGTCGGCGCGGTAACCTGACCGCCATCGCGTGGCCGTTCCGCGCGCGTCACATCGCCGTTTCTCCTGGAGGATTCGTGTCGGCAGGGCAGATCGCCGCGCTCGTGGCCGCCGGCGCCGCCGTGGTGCTGGTGCTGCTGGTCGCGGTGCTGGTCGTCAAGCTGGGCCGCACGCTCGACGAGGCGACCATCGCGATCCGCAAGGCGCACGAGAACACCGACCCGCTGTTCGACGGCGCCAACACCACGATCAACCACGTCAACACACAGCTGGAGCGCGTCGACGGGATCACCCAGAACGCACGGGCCGTCACGGGCAACGTCTCCGCCCTGACGTCCCTGTTCACCGCGACCCTCGGCGGCCCGCTGGTGAAGACCGCCGCGCTGTCCTACGGCATCAGCCGGGCCGTCCGGGCCCGCCGCAAGGCGGCCGAGCCGGGCAAGCACTCGCGGAAGCTGCGCCGGGGTGGAGGCAGGAAGTGATGAAGCGGCTGTTCTGGCTCGGCGTCGGCGTCGCGGCCGGGGTCGTACTGTCCCGCAAGGCCAGCCGGACCGCACAGCAGGCGACCCCCGCCGGCATCGCGGGTAATCTTGGTGACGCGATCGGTGAACTCGCCGGCGCACTGGGCACGTTCGGCGCCGACATCAGGGCCGGCATGGCCGAGCGGGAGAAGGAACTGGCGGAGACGGTGGAGCAGCGGACGGGTGTCAACCCCACGCCTCGGCACGCGTTGCGTGCTGCCGAGGAGACGCTGCGCGCCAGTGCACCCGAGCGCCGCGGCGCGCGAGCTCGTCGGGCGAATGGCTGACGCTCGCCTGTAGCCAGGCAGCCGCCATTCGCCGTCGCCGCGCCCACGTCCGTCCCATCCCGCGAGGAACTCCACCGTGCAGACACACGAGATCATCAAACGTTTCCGAGATCACTTCGAGAACAACGGCCATACGGTCGTGCCCAGCGCTCCGTTGCTGGTCGACGACCCGAACCTGCTGTTCGTCAACGCCGGCATGGTGCCGTTCAAGCCTTACTTCCTCGGCGAGGCGCCGCCGCCCTACCGGCGTGCCACGAGCATCCAGAAGTGCGTGCGCACGCCGGACATCGACGAGGTCGGCAAGACCACCCGGCACAACACGTTCTTCCAGATGGCCGGCAACTTCTCGTTCGGCGACTACTTCAAGGACGGCGCGATCAAGCTCGCCTGGGAGCTGATCACCACGTCCGCCGACAACGGTGGCTACGGCCTGGACCCGGAGCGCCTGTGGGCGACCGTCTACCACGACGACGACGAGGCGTTCGAGCTGTGGCGGGACATCTCCGGGCTGCCCGTGGAGCGCATCCAGCGGCGCGGCGCCGAGGACAACTTCTGGGACATGGGCGTCCCCGGCCCGTGCGGTCCGTGTTCGGAGATCTACTACGACCGCGGCCCGCAGTACGGCCGTGACGGCGGGCCGGAAGCGGACGAGGACCGGTTCCTGGAGATCTGGAACCTGGTGTTCATGCAGGACATCCGAGGTGAGCTGAGCCCGAAGAAGGGCCACCCGGTGATCGGCCAGCTGCCCACGAAGAACATCGACACCGGCATGGGTGTCGAGCGGGTGGCCACCCTGCTGCAGGGCGTGGAGAACGTCTACGAGACCGACCTGGTCCGCGCCGTGATCACCAGGGCGGAGGAGCTGTCCGGCCGCGCCTACGGCAAGGACAAGATCGACGACGTCCGGTTCCGGGTGATCGCCGACCACGCGCGCAGCGGCGTGATGCTGATCGGTGACGGCGTGACCCCGGGCAACGAGGCGCGCGGCTACGTGCTGCGCCGCCTGCTGCGCCACATCGTCC
>DASZXM010000765.1:0-1714 GCA_035546415.1 Pseudonocardiaceae bacterium | reverse complement strand
GCCGGCTGGCCCGACGCCGACGAGCCCGGCCAGCCGCATTAGCCCCACGGTTACCCCCGGCGGGTATCCTGAGCGGGGCAGACTGCGGAGCGGAGGCGTCATGCGGGGTTACAGCGAGGACAAGGCGGGCTACCTGCGCCGCCTGCGCCGGATCGAGGGCCAGATCCGGGGCCTCCAGCGGATGGTCGAGAACGACGACTACTGCATCGACATCCTGACCCAGATCTCGGCGGCCACGAAGGCGCTGCAGGCCGTTTCGCTTGGTCTGATCGAGCAGCACCTGGGGCATTGCGTCAGCGAGGCGATCACCGAGGGTGGCGAAGTGGCGGAAACGAAGCTCCGTGAGGCCAATGAGGCTATCGCGCGGCTCGTCCGATCCTGACTCTCTGTTGGTGTCAACCAATCTCGTTCGACCAGTAGCGTGATTCACCCGGCCCGGGGAGTTCCACTAGGTGCCGGTCCGATTATTCTGGTGCGCACTCGCCAACAATCCGAGGGGTCGGCTGGTCCCCCCGAGTCGGGGTGGGTGGGACCAGCCGTTCGTTTCGCGGGCACGTTCGATAAGCGACCTTTCAGGATCTTGTCGCGCCTTCCTTACCATCCTCTGTGGACTTTTCGTCTGTTGACATGTGTTGATTCCTGCGCCCATCTTGACGGGGACGGGTCTGCGCTGCTCGGATGGCATAGTTAGCCTGTCGTACGATCGTGGATCGGTGGTCATGAGCATTCCTGCGGATGCTGTCGAGTTGGCGCCTGACCTCGTCGCGCTGCGGCGCGACCTGCACCGGATTCCGGAGATCGGGCTGCACCTGCCACGCACTCAGGAACGCGTGCTCGCCGCGCTGGAGGGACTGCCGGTCGAGGTCAGCACGGGTACGGACCTCTCGTCGGTGACCGCCGTGCTGCGCGGTGGCCGTCCCGGCCCGGCCGTGCTGCTGCGCGGCGACATGGACGCGCTGCCGGTCACGGAGCGCACCGGCGTGGAGTACGCGTCGCGGCACGAGGGTGCGATGCACGCCTGCGGCCACGACCTGCACACGGCCGGCCTGGTCGGTGCCGTCCACCTGCTGGCCGCGCGGCGTGCCGAACTGCCCGGTGACGTCGTGTTCATGTTCCAGCCCGGCGAGGAGGGCTGGAACGGTGCGGGCCACATGATCCGCGAGGGCGTGCTGACGGCCGCCGGTGAGCCCGTGGTCGCCGCCTACGGCCTGCACGTGCTCGCCGCGGAGGTCCCCGCCCACCGGTTCACCGGCCGGCCCGGCCCGCTGATGTCCGCGTCCGACGGCCTGTTCGTGCGCGTCGTCGGCGCCGGCACGCACGGCTCCCGCCCACACGGTGGGCTGGACCCGATACCCGTCGCGTGCGAGATGATCAACGCCCTGCAGACGATGGTCACCCGCCGCTTCGACATTTTCGACCCCGTGGTGCTGACGGTCGGAACGTTCCACGCCGGCACCAAACGCAACATCATCCCGGACGACGCCACCTTCGAGGCGACCGTGCGGTCGTTCTCGGAGCAGTCGCGGGAGCGCATCAAGGCCGAGTCGGTGCGGCTGTGCGAGGAGATCGCCGCGGCCCACGGGCTGCGCGCGGAGGTCCGCTACGACTCCGAGTACCCGGTCACCGTCAACGACCCCGAGCACCACGAGTTCGTCGCCGACACGGTGCGTGACCTGTTCGGTGACGACCACTTCCGGCCCATGCCGAACCCCGA
>DASZXM010000764.1:0-2042 GCA_035546415.1 Pseudonocardiaceae bacterium | reverse complement strand
GCGCGGCCCGCTCCCGCCGGCCCGGCACCCGCGCACGCACCCGTGCTGGCAGGCCCGGAGGCGGCCAGGGCATGGCTGTGCACCGAACGGGAGAACCTGGAGCACGCCGCCGTGTACGCGCGGGCCGGTGACCTGCACGAGCACGCTCTCGCGCTGATCGCGGGCCTGGCCGAGATCCTGCGTACCGACGGCCCCTACTCCCACGCGCTGGCGCTGCACCAGGCGGCCGCCGACACCGCGGAACACCACGGCCGTCCCGTCGCCCATGCCGACGCACTCATCGACCTGGGGATCATGCGGCGGCTGATCGGCCAGTTGGCCGGGTCCCAGGACGCCCTCGCCCGGGCGGTGGAGATCCACGAGGCGAGCGGTGAGCGCCGCGGTGCGGCAGAAGCGTGGATCGAACTGTGCCGGGTGAACGGCGTGGCCGGGGATCTGACCGGAGCGTGGGATTCGCACGCCCGGGCCCTGGAGCTCTACCGCGCGATCGGCGACCGCCACGGCGAGGCCGACGCACTGGCCGACCTGGGGATCATGCGGCGCGCGACCGGGGATCCGGCCGGGGCGCAGGATGCCCTCAGCCAGGCGGTGAAGATCCACCGGGCGATCGGCGACCGGCACGGTGAAGCGGACGCGCTGACCGAACTGGGACGTGCCCGAACCCTGCTGGGGGATCTGGCCGGCGCGCAGGACGCCCTCGTCCGCGCTCTGGAGTTCTACTGTGTGACCGGGCACCACCACGGCGAGGCCTATGCGCTGACCAATCTCGGGGCTGTGCGGCGACTACTCGGCGATCCGGCCGGTGCTTCCGACATTCTCACCCGGGCCTTGGAGTTCTACCGGGCGATCGGCTACCGTCTCGGCGAAGCCGAGGCACTGACCAGCCTCGGGACCGTGCTGCGTGACCTCGGTGACCGGGCGGGTGCACGGGACGCCCACGTCCGCGCGCTGGAGATCTACCGCACGACCGGTCATCGGCACGACGAGGCGTGGGCCTTGAACCACTACGCCGCCAGCGTCGCGGACGACGGCGATCTCGCTCGTGCCATCGAACTCTACGAGCAAGCCCTCGTCCTGAGCGGGAAGCAGGACAAGCCCGACGACCAGGCCGTCGCCCTGGAGGGCCTGGGCACCTGTCACCTGGCCCGCGGCGAGATCGACGCCGCGGACACCCACCTGCGGCAGGCGCTGGAGATCTACCAGCGCCTGGGCATGACCCCGGGCGTACGCAACGTCCAGGAGCGGCTCACCAGCCTGACCAGGCCCTGACCACGCGGACGGAAGTCGCCACTCAACTGTGCCGGCTAGTTTTCCGGCGAGATGACATGGCCTTCCACCGCCCGCACGCGGAAGCTGACACCTGCTGGCAGCAAGCCGGTCCACCAGGGGCCGGCGTACGACGATGTCCGAGATGACATTCCCCGCGGCCCGCCCTCGGCGCGACCGCACTCCCTCTGCAGCAAAGGAACAGCTCTGCCATGTCCGAAAGTACGGTCACAACCGGAACGCACACCGCACGCAGGAGCCTGCGGCTGGTGCTGTCCGTGGTCCTCTCCCTCGGCGCCGCGCTCGGCGTGTCGCTCGCCGCGCAGCAGCCCGCCCAGGCGGCGACGGTGCAGCCGATGAGCAGCATCAGCGACTGCCCGTCGGGCGACCTGTGTTGGTGGGTCGACGCGAACCAGAAGGGCAAGATGCACCCGGTCCGCGACGCCATCTACGACTGGAGGACGCAAACCGAAATCACGTGCGGAAGTGGAACGTGGGACGACTGCGCGTCCACCCTGTACGACAACAAGGCGGGTTACGGCGCTCAGGTCTATTCGGAGCCCTATGCCAAGGGCGGGAGTCCCTCGTCGTCGGACCCGGGCTACTGCCTGGAACCCGGATCTCACGCCGCCCTGGATCTCACCAAGGTGCATTACAGCAACGAAACCACGCTGAGCCTGAACGACACGATCAGCGCCAACCGCTGGAGGTCCGGGGGCTGCTAGAGCTCCGGTAGTGGCCCTCCAGAAGGACGGTGGCTTGTGGTGGAAAACCAG
>DASZXM010000763.1:0-1841 GCA_035546415.1 Pseudonocardiaceae bacterium | reverse complement strand
CTGCACCCGACGGCCGCGCAACAGCGTGACCTGTACGAATGGCTGGTGGCGCACGGCGAGAACGTGCTGACCGGCGACTCGTTCTTCCACCTCGCCGGCTACGGCGACACGCTGCCCGGCCTGAACCTGTGCGGGGCCGGTCGGGTCGTGTGCCTGATCGACCCGGTCGGCGACGTGTACGCGTGCCCGTTCGCCATCCACGACAGCTTCCTCGCCGGCAACGTGCGCGAACCAGGCGGTTTCCAGGGAGTGTGGCGGCACTCCGAGCTGTTCGCGGAGCTGCGCGGCCCGCAGACCGGTGGCGCGTGCCGGTCCTGCTCGGCGTACGACGCGTGCCGGGGCGGCTGCATGGCGGCGAAGTTCTTCACCGGCCTGCCGCTGGACGGCCCGGACCCGGAGTGTGTGAAGGGTTTTGGTGAGCTGGCACTGGCCGGTGTGGACAGTGCCAGCTCACCGAAGCCCTCGCTGGACCATTCGCATCGCGGCAAACCGGTTCCGGTGACGATCGGTTTCCGGCGGCCGCCCGACCGAGCGTGCGACGAGAACCCGCTCGCCGGTTTCGATGCGTGAGACGGTCCGGCGGCTCGCCGATCTGAGCTGGCCGGAGATCCGGGACCGGGCGCCGGGCGCCGTGCTGGCGATCCCGGTCGGGTCGACCGAACAGCACGGCCCGCACCTGCCGCTGTCCACCGACACCGACATCGCCGTGTCGCTGTGCGAACGGCTCGCCGTGGCCCGCGACGACGTGCTCGTCGCACCGGCCGTGGCCTACGGTTCCGCGGGCGAACACGCCGGCTTCCCCGGCACGCTGTCGATCGGCCAGGCGGCGCTGGAACTGCTGGTCGTGGAACTGGTGCGCTCGGCGACCGACACGTTCGCGCACGTCGTGCTGGTGTCCGCGCACGGCGGCAACGCCGAACCGATCTCCCGGGCCGTGGAGAAACTGCAGGGCGAGTCCCGGGACGTGTGCCTGTTCCAGCCGCGGTGGGAGGGCGACCCGCACGCCGGCCGGCCGGAGACGTCGATGCTGCTGGCGCTCAAGCCCGGCCACGTGCGGATGCGCCACGCGGTGGCCGGTGACACGCGCACGCTGCGGGAGATCTGGCCGGAACTGCGGGACGGGGGAGTGCGCGCGGTCAGCGAGTCCGGCGTGCTGGGCGATCCGACCGGTGCCCGCGCCGACGAGGGCGACGTGCTGCTCGACGCGTTGGCCGACGCGCTGATCACCCAGGTGGAAGACTGGCGATCATGACTGGCGGGTCGTCGGGCGATGTGATATGCCAGGCGCCATGATCGGGCGGGTCGCTCTCGTCACCGGTGCCGCGCGTGGCATCGGGGCGGCGACCGTGCGGGCGCTGGTCGCCGACGGCTGGTCCGTGCTCGCCGTCGACCTGGCGGCCGACGATCCCGCGCTGCCCTACCCGATGGCGAGCAAGGCCGAACTGCTGGCCGTCGCCGAGTCCGACCAGGTGGAGCCGTTCGTCGCCGACGTCCGCGACCCGGCCGCGCTAGCTGCCGCCGTCGCCGACGCCGAGCAGCGGTGGGGTGGGCTGGACGCGGCGATCGCGTGCGCGGGTGTGATCGCGGGCGGTGTGCCGCTCTGGGACGTGCCGATCGAGCGGGAACAGGCCGTCATCGACGTCAACCTCGGCGGTGTCCTGGCGCTGGCCCGGGCCGCTGTCCCCGCGCTGCTGCGCAGACCGGCACCGCGCAGCGGCCGGTTCCTCGCCGTCGCCTCGGCCGCGGCCACCCGTGGCCTGCCGATGCTCGCGGCCTACTGCGCCGCGAAAGCCGGTGTGGCCGGGTTGATCCGCGCGTTGGCCAGTGAACTCGGCGCCACC